>NZ_PVWO01000213.1 GCF_003003845.1 Chamaesiphon polymorphus CCALA 037
GGGTAGATCTCCACTACCCACCAACCATCTCCGCACGATCGACTTTGACTAGAATTAGCTAGCTGTGACGATCTATATTAGAGCCTTCTAGCTTCGATCGAGAATTGTAACCGATCGTCGATGGACGCGATCGGGGATGGAGGACTTCGGCGAAGATCTTACCCACCCCGCCCTGCGGGCACCCCTCCTGGAAGGGGATTTTTTTGGTTACTTTTTGATATTGATTAGATCGGTGAGGATGTTGTCCAAACCGCCATTGACTTGGATGCGATCGATCTTTTCGGCGATCCGTTCTAAGATTTCCAGCTCTTTCAATCGCAGCGCGACGGGGTTTTCTTCCATCACTTTGGCGGTATTGAGCATACTTCTAGTGGCGGCGGTTTCTTCGCGACGGCGGACAACGTTGGCTTGAGCGGATTTCTCGGCTTCGACTACCTTGCTGAGGATGGTTTTAATTTCCCCAGGGAGGATGATATCTTTGACGCCGACAGATTCGACTGTTAAGCCGTAATTGGCAGTCTTGACGCGGATATATTCGGCAATATCGCGATCGATCGTGCCTTTGTCCTCCAGCAATCCATCCAGAGTCCGTTCGCCGACGGCTCCGCGCAGGGCAAATTGTAACTCTTTGTATAAAAAGCCGTTAATATCTGCCAAGTTATCCATCGCTTGCAACGGATTGCTAATCCGATAGCCAGCGGTGAGGTTGAGCCGCACGGGGACTTTATCTTTGGTGAGAATATCTTGTCCCGAAATTTCCATATTTTGCAGGCGCATATCGATCGCGATCGAGCCGAACGAGCGATTGAATGTCCACCAAGCATGGATTCCTGGCTCTAGCTGCGTCTGAAATACTCGATCGATGTACAGGAAGCCGAGATGTTGGACGGGCACTTCTCGGACGTGTAAGGTATCGCTGGCGAGCTTTTTAATCTTGTCTTTACCCGATACTAATTCGGCAACTAATTGAGTCGAAAGTTTCGCATCGTTGCTGATATCGATCGTTTCTACCGTCACGCCTTGCCAAAATAATTTGCGACTGTGGGGCGGTAAAATCGCGATCGGTTTTTGTCGATCTCTGACGATGCCGACTTGTTGCGCTAATGTTTCGACAACCGTGCAATATTGTGCGATAAATTCGGGGTGTCGATCGATTAAGACATCTTCATCGGGAAATACTGGATTCGGAATCATCCGATTGAGCGTCTTAAATTGCAAATCTTTCGATGACGACCAAAAAGCATATTCACCCGTACCTAAAGGACGCACGAAATTATGCTGGACGTACATCAAGCCTATTTCTGATTCTGATACCTGAAATTTCTTAATACCGCTGAGAGCAAATCCGCGTGTTTTTTCGACTAGATCTGGTGGTAATTCCAAACTTTCGGATAGATTGAAGTACCGCACTTCGACGGGAATAAATCCTTTCCAAAAAGCGCGTAATTGGTTGGGAGCGACTACAATCCAGCTTTGTTTGACTTGAAGCAATGCAAACCTGTCGAATTCTGTCCGCACGATCGTCAGGTGTTGTTCTAGTTTATCTCGATCGGTTTGCAGGAGTAGTTCTAATTGTTCGATTTGCGCTTCTGGCTGATTGAGATCGTATTTCTTGACGCTCCAATTCCAGCCCCAGTAATGATGCGTACCGGGTAATAAAATCGCCTTAAAATCGCTACGGTTGAATAAGATACCTCGCTCGTGAGGTTTGATGTAAAAAGTCTTGAACATATAATTTGTTGGGTTTCGCATTACGCTCTACCCAAGCCGCTAGATTGAGAATTAAGACTGGAAAATGTTTCGCGGTTTGTTTGAATAAATATGGATATCGATAATATATCGACTTTAAGCTAACTTGCCACTATTCACTATTCACTATCCACTATTCACTAGAATTAACTCTGTAATTGCTGGCGTTTTCGACAGCTTTGTGACGGACTAAGGGTTTATCTAGAATTGGATTGAGTTAGCCGTTGTCGAATCGTGCTATCCGAGGATAACCCGATCGACTTCAAATAGCAAATATCGCGTTCGCTCTACTAAAACTAGTATTCCCGCAGAAATACCGACCTTAGCAGATGAAGGCAGATACTCGAATTAAAGATGCACGCGATCGTCGGTACAAAATCTGTTGCAAGATCCAGCCGCTAGGCGACTAAATGTTGCTAAAACGCCAACTTTCCAGAGTTGAAAATAATGGACTCGAACCATTTTGAGATTTCTCTCGTACCTACGACCATTTCTGACCGTTTTTGGCTTGCGCCGCCTTAGTGGAAGTAAGGTGCCTAATTTAACCTTTAGGCATAGGTTTTGGCTTCCGCCAACTTCACCCTAAGAAGTCGCCTAACTTTTACCTCGTTGGCTAGAGGGTTTGGTGAAAAGTACAGGAATCGAACCTGTTACCCGTTGAGAATAAGTCAACTGCTCTACCTAATGAGCTAACTTTTTGGAGGTACTAGCTCGCCCAGATTAAAATTGTGGAACCAGTGGAGCCAGCGATTAAAATCGCGCCTGGGGTTGCAAAGCCCGCCTTCGCGGACTGAGATAATAGTCCGCGAAGGCGGACTTTGCATTCCGAGGAGCGGTTTCTAACCGCTTGGCTTTTAATGCAAACCATTCCCAATGCTCACAATTCTAATGTGGGCGAGCTAGCTGTGCGATCTAGGACTCGAACCCAGGCTCGACCGATAACTCGGCTGCTTTACCACTAAGCTAATTGCACGATCGACTAATAATCATGCGTGACGGCATACGCTCAAACCATAGGCTGGCGCACCAGTCAGATATCTAGAATCAGAACATTTGTCTGCACTCTTATTGATGTCTAACTTCCAATATAACATACACAACTTGTTTTATGGATGGAATTAAGCTAAAAGTATGAAATAAATATCTATTTTTTAGGCACAGCTATGCTGATGCTGAAGCTAATATATTTGCCAAGCAGTGTTCTAAATCTGTTAACTTTTGTTGTTGCTGTGGATCGATCTGCCGATCGACCTTAATCTCTGGATTAATAGCTACAGCCGCTCGATCGCGATAGGCTTTAATCGTCTCCATCGTTTCAGTATTTAGTCTAAATAAATAATCAGCCGCCGCATCAGTATAAGCTTCTAGAATTTCTGCCGAATTATCGGGAGCTTTACTATTACTAGTATTGTCTGAAGATCGCTCGCCCGATCGTTTACTCGCAATCGTACTCGCACCGCCAGCAACTACGGCTCCTAATGGCCCTCCCAGTATCCAGCCTATACCCGTCGCGAGTGCGGTAGGTGCCAAATTATCGATCGTCGAAGATGGCGTTGCAGGTTTTGGGGGTGGTGGAGTTGGCGATTCTGGTAATAAGACTTCTGGCGGATCTGGTAAAACGATCTTCAGCGGTTCGACTGGAGAAGTATTAAAAAAGCTTTCGGCTTTAGTAATCCAATCGTTAATTTCTTGCTGAGAATGTTGCAGTCGCGGACGAACATTACTCGATTCCCATTCTCCAAATCCATTCTTTTGAATAGCTGTAGTTAGTGGCGACTGATAGAAGCTAATCAGGTTGGGTAAATACAACCACTGCTCGACTTCTTTGAGACTAGTTTCCCATCCAGATTGGATTAATGTTTGTGCTTGACGCTTGAGGGCCAGTTCTCGATCGCATTTCTCTTTACTTTCATTAACTTCTGCTGATATTTTAACAATTTGAGATCGTAATAATCCCTGAATTTCTAATCCCAATGATTGCAGCACTGGCAGCCGCACCTCGGCTAGCTCCTCTCGCTGGTGCGACACAATCGCCTGAAGTGCCGAAATAAAGGAGGATAACCCCGAAGTATGTAAAGTCGCATCGTCACCCTTCAGGCGAGCGCGCAGAGCCGGGAGCGCGTCAACTCGATAGAGGTTGCTAATCCCTGGCGGTAATTGCGATCGAAAACTCTCAGCCACAAATCGCAGACGATGTTGCACTTCTTTCTGTTCTTCTGGCTCTAACATATTCGTAAAATTCGCCACGAATACCACAGTATTAATCCCGCGATTTTCTAACCAATCCCGCAAATGTTCGCGTTCGCCGAGCGTCATCAATTTGCGAACATCTAACACATTTACCACCAAATCCGCCGCCAATAATCGATCGCGTACTAAGTTATCCTGCTCGTCGCGATCGTTCGTACCTGGTAAATCGATTAATTCCACCCCAGTTTGTAAAAACGGATGGGGAAAACTCACCTCGACTTCTGCTACATCATCCCGCATCCGGCGATCGTTATCTAAAATCGCAAATTCAGTTAAAATATTGGTATTTGCTGCTGAAATTAATTGCCCATTAGTTAAGGTAATTTTAGTTGCTAACGATTCACCATAGACGACTTTAATCGCCGCACCCGTCGTCGGAATCAGATCGATCGGTAATGTTTTATTACCCAAGATTGCATTTAATAATGTCGATTTACCATGATTGAAGGGGCCAAATACGGCAATCTGGTAATTCGATCTACCTGCTTTACTATCAAGCGTTTTGAGATCGTTACCCAGCCTAGAACTTGGATCGATTTCTAGCTTGTTAGCAGCAGTTTGGAGGTGAGCGATGAGTGAGGAATTCATGGTTTGTCGATCGAGTTAATTTATTTATAAGTTTAGGTTTAGGTACTTTTAGATAGTTATGTCGATCTTTAATTGAACTGATGAGCATTGCCTACCCTACTTTTAATATTTATTGAGTCTATCTTGCCAATCACTGGGATTACGTTTACTGTGAAAGCAACCAATCACAAATATCGCATCTTCCTCAACAATATAAAAAAGACTGTAGGGAAAACGTCTGACTAAGGCACGGCGAGCTTGTTGGTAGATAAGCCGATAGGCAAGAGGATTACGCCCAATTGTAGAAATACAAGTATCGATTGCCCGCACAAATTCAGATCCCAAACCTGGATCTTGTGATTCATACCATGCAAAAGCATCTTCTAAATCTAACTCTGCTTCTGGACGAATGATGAGCCTGTAATTCATTGGGAAGAGCCTAATCTTTGTTTGACAGTTTCCCAGCTAGAGCCAGCAGTAGGATCTTGCCGATGTCGATTGAGTCTGCGATCGAGTTCTTGTTGTTGCAAGGGACTTAATTGAACTTCATCTTGTCTATCCAGAATACTATCCCATAGATCTTCGGCAAGTTGAATGCGCTCGGAAATACTCAATTGGGAAATTTCAACCTTGAGAAGAGGATGGGTGCTCATGTTAATCTAGTTTGCTAAATTACATCAATATTAAAATTATAGCATTGGGGCAAATTGTAAATTATGATTTGTAGCTCGATCGTTAATTAAGATGGTGGCATTGCCACCCTACTAGAGCAATTCTCTACTAGAGTAATTTTCATAAATTAGCTAAAACTGGAAAGTTGTTTGGATGGAAAGTTACGACGAATAAATCTACCTAAGAAAAACAATGATATTCCCATCATTACTAACCCTGTCCAAAAACTAGATTGTAAACTTTGCAGTGATAAAACCGTTGTTGTTGCAGGTTTAGTTGAAGCAGGGATGGTCGCGCAAAACGCGATAAAGTTATTCATTGCATGAGCGGCGATCGGTACCCACAGTGTTTTAGTTTTGAGATAGAGTAGAGCCAGCACCAATCCTACCATTGATAATCCGATCGGATTGATATGCAAAAATCCAAATAAGAGCGATGTGGCAATTAGCGATTTTTGCAGATTCCATTTCTGTGCCCATCTATTTAAAATGATACCTCTAAAAATTAACTCCTCAGATATTGGTGCCACCACAACTATCATTAGAAAATTTAAAATGCGATATAGCAGGGTGTCTCCAGAATTTATGGCTGTACTTCTGTTTTTTGAAACAACTGTTAAAATTTGTTCGGCAAAATTTGGAAATATGTAAGAAATCAAGCCTAAAATTACTAGGAATGAAGCAAGAGAAAATATTAGCCCTGCAATTGTCAATCCAATTACTCTCAACCATTGCACCGCACGATCGGGTTTACCGATAACTTGCTTGAGATCGATTTTTACCCGATCGCATCGATACCAAATCCACAAGCAAGTAGCAAGAAATGAACCAATATACCCGATCGGTACAAATAGTCGATCGTTAACCCCGATACCGATCGCACTCAGTAAAATGGTTGATGCAATATTCATCACTAATAGCATCAATAGCAGATAGCGCACCTTGAATCGATCGAAGTTAATAGTAGCTAAGTTCTGCATATTGCTTCTGGACGAATGATGAGTCTGTAATTCATTGGAAAGATCCTAATCTTTGTTAGTTAATAACAATCTGTAGATCGTCTGATTATAAAATCTTCCACCGATCGCTTTAATTCTGAAATAATAAAATCAGACAATTTTATAATAGGTAGATTAGGTAAATGTTGTTTATGTCCTTCTGAAATCAACCAAACAAGAGGATCGGGAGTATTGTCACAAATAAAATACCAGTACACCACACCACGATCGCTAGCAAAAAATAAAGCATTTTTTGGAATCGGATCGTAAGTATCTTCTTCAATCATTTCTTGTACTTCTTCGGGAAGAGATACCAACTGAGGAATGCTATATATTAAGCTTTCGTCGATTAATCTTCCTCCATTATTACCACAAAGAGAAATAAACTTTTTATAGACAACAGGTAGGCTTATATTGAATTTCTTTTCAAAGCAAGAGATTTCATGTAGTGTCATACCTTTAATGTCAATTGCATTTATCATACCTTGTTCGGCACTAAAATCAATAATCTTATTTATTGATAATTCAAAATCATTAATGTCAATTGCATTTATCATGCCCTGTTCGGCACTAAAATTAATAATCCTATTTATTGATGATTCAAAATCATTTTGCATAACCGTTAACAGGTGTAGGTGTAGGGTGGGCACTGCCCACCATCTTGATTTAGATGAAATTACTACAGATTAACCATTCAAGAAGCCTTGATAAAAATTCTCGATCGAGAGTGATTCGCTTAAGACATCAGCTTCAAATTGTTGGAGACGATTGACTTCTGTGACTCGATCGATCTCTTGAGATTCTTTCTGCTTAACTAGATTTTGCAATTCGCCTTTACGAGCGTTAATATCATCGTTGATGCGTTTGATTACTTCTTGCTCATAACTATCGAAACATTCTTGCGCGGCACTATAAATCGGTTGCCATTGTTCTTTAGCAATTTCGGGCAAGCGGGTGACTAATTGTTTCTTGATTTCGCGCGTGAAAATCTTCCGAGCGTGATCGACTTGGAAAGCAGCGACACCTAAACTAGCGATTAAAATGCCAACGGGGCCAAGAATTGCGCCGAAGATTAGGGCGATTCCAGCAGTTGTAAAGATGTTGAGTAAAATGCTCTGGAAATTGAAACCGCCAACGGCTAAAGCGGCGACTGCAAAGTTACCAGAAGCGAGGGAAAATAAACCCATCGCCCATTTTGCCCAAGATGGCATTCCGTCGTCATCGAGGGCGTTATTGCGGGTGTGAATGTTACCAGTCAGTTTCTCCGCCATTTCTTGCGTGATGTTCTGATAATCCACGCCGTGTTTTTTGGCTTGCTCTGAGAGTTCGCTAAAAGCGGCTGTGAGTTCTTTTTGTGCCGAGAGCGTCCAGGCGGCATATTTATCGTTTATATACTGTTGGAAGCCTTTCTGGGCGGCTTGGTTGAATTGTTCGCGCTTGCTGTCACTAAAAAAGTCGGCAAATTGCAGATCGGAGGGCTGATAAGCCTGGAAATCGGTGTCGAAAGTATCTTCTAATTTGAGTAAATAAACTTTCATCGAATCGGCGATCGATCGAGCTTGACGATCGCGCACGCGGCGAATATCATCGCGGAAGACATCGCGAATCGATTGGAGTCGATCGAATTGAGGTTGGATTGCTTCAATTTTGGCTTTGAGTTCGTCTACATTGGTATCTAAGAGCGGAATTCTACGCGCGACGGCTTCTTTAACGTGCGTACAAGTTTGTTTGGCAATAATGCGTGCTTGACGCAATTCGGCAATCGCCCGCTCTTGAGTCAAAAATGTATTCAGAGCATTAATAAAGGGTGGAAAACCAGTTCCTACGAGATCGGCGTCTTTATCTTTGAGCCGTTTGCGGAGTGCGGTAATCGAAGATAGGGGAAATACGCGCTCGTCGTAGAGATCGTAGCCATCCACCGTACAATATTCAGCTAAATTCGCTTTAAATACGCGATTTAGTTTGCTTTCGGCTGCTGCCATTTCGGTAGCATCATCGGGATCGATTAACGATTCTTTGACGCGATCCCAAGCATTAATGAGGAAAAATACGCTCAAGCCGCGATCTTTGATATAGTTTTCGAGATAGCGACGTTCGCCTAATGTACAGGGTTGAGATGCACTGAGTACGAATAGAACTGCATGGCAATTATTGAGATATCCCAATGACAATTCATTCCGCGCTTCGGTATCATTCAAGCCAGGACTATCGATGATTTCGATGCCTTTGGATAGTAACTCTAGTGGATATTCCACAACGGCATAATCGACATCGGGGAAAGCGGGTTTGTTACTTTCTTCTAATTTCTTGGCTTCAGCCGGATCGATCGTGTATTTAGTTTTGAAGGTACTGAAATCGATCGATTCTGGTGGTTTACCGTCTTTAAAATGCACGGTGACTTTTTTCTGTTCGCCGTAACGTAAAACTGTCAATAATGCAGTGCAAGGATTGACATCGCTGGGTAAGATATTCTCGCCGATTAAAGCGTTCAGAAACGTACTTTTGCCCCGTTTCATGTCGCCCAATACCATTAGGCGAAAGACACCTTTTTGGAGATTGGTACTGGCTTTGGTGAGATCTGCTAAATCTCGATCGAATCCCATTTCTCCAGAGCCAGTCTGGGCGGCGAGTTCGGACTTTTGGAGCTTGGTTACCATCCGGCTGAGGGAACTAGCCACTTCTTGGCGCACTCTCGCGACTCGATCTAAATCTTGGAGGAAACGATTGGTTTTAGCAGTTGACATCATAGGATTTGGGGTTGAGGTTGTTGGGGTGCTGCGGAGATCTTTACCCCACCCCAGCCCTCCCCTTATAAAGCGGATGCGCGCTCGTCGGGTTTCCCGACGGGTTAGCGCACCAAGCAGGGGAGGGAGCCGGAGCTAGAGCCTTCCCTTTACAAAGGGAGAGAGCCGGAGCAAAAGCCCCCCTGCTTGGTGCAACACATGCGGAGGGAACCTCCGCGTGGTTGCATCCGCTTTATAAG
>NZ_PVWO01000214.1 GCF_003003845.1 Chamaesiphon polymorphus CCALA 037
TCGGATAGTTGCAGTTAATCTGGGTTCGATTTTGCGATGATTGCGGGTTTGATGATTTATAATTGCGGGTCGCTACATGTATGACGAGCGATGCTAGCCCGTGCGGAGGGAAAAGTATAGTTGCTATAGATGTAGGGAAGAGTACTCTCAGTTTGGCTCTGTGCTCTAGCACTAGTTGCAATAGTAGTCAGTGCTAGACATAGAGTAGCGAAGGGTAATAAGCGATGAAAACGCATGTGCTTGACTTTTCGTGAATTAGCTTGCTGCACACATCATTGCAATGATGTGTGAAATTTTAGTGAAATTTAGACATATTTGGTAAATTATTTCAAAATATGCGTTAGGTGCTGAGAGCGCAAGATCTCAACACTGGATAAATTTAGCTGTCAAATCCAGGTTGTGCGGAGATCTGTCAGACAACTAAGTTTATTGTTTTGAGGTCTTATCGATCGAATTTACTTTGAGGTAACTTAACGTGCGAGCGACCTTAACCGTATTTCAACACGACACAGATAATCACGATCGTTATTGGCGTGGCATAACAGACTTTTATCAAAATTTAAATAAGGGATATAAACGATCGCTTATATCCCCAGCCATTACCTTAATTCAAATAAATTTTACTAACTATTTACTGGCAGACCATTGTTTCTGCCATTGAGTCATCTGAGCGATTTCTGCCTGTTGAGACTTAATAATATTTTGAGCGAGTTTTTTCATCTCTGGACGTTTTGATTTTTTCAATAAATCTTGTCCCATTGTCACGGCACCTTGATGATGGGGAATCATCGCATCGAGAAACCTACGATCGAATCCAGCATCGGCTTTACCCAAAGACATACTCATCATCATCGACTGTTTATGTTCGGCGGTCATTGCCATTTCATGATTCATAGCGGCGTGCCACATTATCGGTGTCGCTGATGCTTTGGGATACCATTGTTTGCGCCACTGCTGCATCTGAGCAATTTCTTTTTTCTGCTCGGCAATCATACCTTTAGCCAGTTTAATTAGTTCGGGGCGTTTGGATTTTTGGAGAACTTCTTGCGCCATGACTAACGCCCCTTGATGGTGGGGAATCATACTATCGATAAAGCGCAGATCGTAGTTAGCATCAGCGGGGCCGATATCCATACTATGATTCATCATGCCCCCCTTCTTCATAGAACCATGATTCATGCCACCGTGGTTCATCCCTCCATTTTGGGCGAGTGTTGAATTCGACCTCTGGTTTGTTAAATTAGCAATCGCCAAGGAGCCGAAACCAATCCCGCCTAAGATCAAAGCAATCGGAGCGAGTAATTTAACTTTGGAATTCATAAGTGCTAGAAATAATTGTAATGTTGACCTTACGACAATCCTATTGGGATGAGATGAAATTAAGATGAAATCATGATTCAAGCTGAGATTTCATCTCAATTTCATCTGGTTAAGCGACGATCGTAGTTATGAAGATTCTATCGATCGAATCCAAACCAGACTCAGGTGCCCTTAATTAGGGGATGATTACGGTATAGTTATGAAAATTTTACTCATCGAAGACGAGCCAGACTTGGGTGCCATCATTCAGAAAATCCTCTCTCGCCATCAATATGTAGTAGATTGGGCGGAAGATGGCAAAACTGGCTGGGAATATTTAACTAACGATCGTTTGCGTAGCATCTCCGCTGGAGAAACGACCTATGCGTTGGCAATTATCGATTGGATGTTACCCAAAATGTCTGGAATCGAGATCTGTCAGCGGTTACGAGCCGAAAAATACACTCTTCCCATCCTGATGTTGACTGCCAAAGATCGGATGGAGAATAAAATTACCGGATTGGATGCTGGAGCGGATGACTATCTAGTCAAACCCTTTGGAATGGAAGAACTTCTCGCTAGACTTCGCGCTCTGCAACGCCGCGCCCAAGTCTTTCAAGCAGAGCGATTGCAAGTGGGAAATCTGCGACTAGACTATGATAATAATGCGATCGTGACGATCGATCGCCAGGGACGCGAACACTCTGGAAGTCTAACCGCTAAGGAATTTCAACTCTTAGAATATCTCATGCAACATCCCGATCGTACCCTCACCCGCGACCAAATTCGCAATCGGATTTGGCCGCTCGATTCGGAGTCGGCGAGTAATGTTGTCGCCGCCCAAATTCGGCTATTGCGGAAAAAGTTAACCGAACTAGGCTGTGAGAGTTCGATTGAAACTATGCGCGGATTTGGATATCGCCTCAATTCCGTTCATAAATAAATAGATAATTATCGATCGTTAAAAGTGCATCAAAATCGACTATTCAATCGCACCCGTATCCAACTAACTTTCACCTATGCGCTCGTCATTGGTTTAATTACATTGCTCTCTGGCTCTGCGATTCATTTAGTGATGATTAGAGCATTCGCCCGAACGGTCGATCGAGAATTAAACACTTTAGCTGGCACCGTACATGATGCCCTGGAAGCTGTTTTACAACAGCCGGAAATAGTAAATTCTGTTGTGATGAATGTACTTCCTGGACTGTGTGTAGTCGGCAAGGAATGTTCGCCAGTTAAACCTCATTCTAAAATTGCCGAACTGACAAAAAAACAAGGCTACTGTCTGCGATTGTTGAACTTAAAAGGTCAAACGATTGCGACCTTGGGATCGACACAACACAAGTTTACCGGAAGCTTCGCTTTGCCAAGGGAGAATAAAATCCCAACTATGGATTGGGAAACTATTACTGACGATCGTGGCGAACGCTATCACTTTCATACACTACCACTCAAAACGATTGACAATCGCGACTGGGGTTATCTTCAAGTTGCCCAATCCTTCGATCGATTGGATGAATACATGAGTAGTCTACATCTAATCCTGATCTTTGGGATTCCACTAGCAATGTTACTAATTGGCGGGGCCAGTTGGTGGCTCTCAGGTTTGGCAATCGAGCCAATTTACCAGTCGTACCAGCAAATTCAGCAGTTTACCGCCGATGCCGCTCACGAACTCCGCACACCGCTAGCTGTGACCAGCATAGCCGTAGAAAATGCTTTAGATGTCGAAGTAATCGAGCCGGAAACTCGCACTAATTGGGAAATTGCCCAGCGTCAAGTTCGCCACCTCACTCGTTTAGCTGAGGATTTACTATGGCTATCGCGGTTGGAGGCGAAGCAATCACCCATGCAGTTTCAGACCTGCTGTTTGAACGATTTAGTCAGCGATTTAGAGGAAGAATTAGCTCCACTAGCGAGTTCGTTAGCGGAGCCTCTCGAAAAGAGAATCGATCTCCGCTTAGAAATCCTCACTAAACAGCCAATCTATGTCATGGGCGATAGTGATAGGTTATATCGAGCGATCGCCAATTTGATTCATAATGCCATTCAATATACTCCTACCGCTGGAGTAGTTACAATTCGCTTAGAATCATCAGAGCGTCACGCAATTATTACAATCCAAGATAATGGAATTGGCATTGCTGAGGCAGATTTACCACATATTTTCGATCGCTTTTATCGAGTGCAAGCAGATCGTTCGCGGAATACAGGCGGAACGGGATTGGGTTTAGCGATCGTACACGCGATCGTCCAGGCACATCATGGCAGTATTCAAGTCGATAGTCAACTAAATCTGGGTAGTAGATTTACCGTGAGTCTACCGATTAAAGTCACTCCGAGCAAGATATCTAACCAGAATAAAATTGTCTAGTTTCAGATGGTTAGAGGCTCGTTCGTGAGGAAAAATAAATCAGATTTGAGCATAATCGCTCGTATTTTAAGTATTCAACCTGTTCGGGCAACACTTCGCGATCGAGGTAAGGCACTTGAAGTTTGTGCATTTCTAACATTAGTCTATACAAAGCTTTAAGAGCTATTTTTCAGGTTGTTAAACGTATCCTGTCTCAATCCTAAAAATGATAGTTGCTGCCGCCGCAAATGTAGGACTTTCAATATAACCATCAACTAGATTATCCAAATTTGCTAAAGAGTCAGCAGCGACAATAAACAAGGCGTGAATATCTTTGGATTCCAGCAGCGGTTCTATCCAATTTTCGGGCGCACTGGCACTCAACTCTCTAACTAGTTTGGCTCTTGTTGCAAATCCATCTTTAAAATCATCTGGCAATAACTCTAACTCTAGATCGCTCATTTCTAGTGCCTTTATACCATTATGAGTAAAGGTAATATTTATCCAGGTAGCTCTGCCAAGTCCTTCTCTACTACTGTGATGCTTGACAATGTTGAACAGGTTACTAAAACCTTTGTCATCTTGAATAGTCATAATTTCAGGTGCTATTTGACTAACCCAATTGCGACCTTTCTTAGAATCGTTAAATTTCAGAAATAAAAACGTTTGGTAGTCTTTATTCAAATATCTAATAGTATTTCCTTGGATTTGACGAAGATCCTTTTGAATACCGTTTAATTTGCGGTTTTGGTCGATATTTTCTTTCATCAGATTAAACATGATAGCTAGAGGTTAAGCATACTGTCATTTAAAATCATCATAATTGGCGAAGATGAAATCAAGATGAAATTAAGTGCTTACTCCCGAACACTCATTCGTTTAGCTGGGCTATTAGAGGGTTGAGTAGCGTTGGAACCAAAACCAGGTTAAGGATTTTGAATTACTTGAAACCCGCTTTTGAAGAAGATTTTCGCATAAAAAGAGAAATCTTTCCATAGTTCACTGACAAATAGTACTACCTATTTTCTACAGACTCACTTTTGTAGCCACTAAAAAGTATTGCTGACGATTTCAAAAGCAGATCTTTATCATTAAACTACTCTCGATCTGTACATCGCTTATCAAACATTAACTGCGTTTCTCTCCTAATAAATCCCAGCAAATAAATTATCAGTCACTCTTTTTATCCCCATTCCCCGCCAGCAAATCCTCCAGCATCCCAGATGCACCCTTTTGTTCCTGCCGTCGATTATCATCGTACAAATTCAACGTATTCTGATTGCTATGCCGACTCAACGCTTGCGCCGCCCGCAGATTACCCCCACTAGCATCTAAAAACGCTGTAATCGAACTATGCCTTAGACGATGAGGAGACACCCGCCGCTCGATTCCCGCCGCCTCCGCATAACCCTGCACGATCCGATAGATACTATCCCCAGCAATCCTCGCCCCATAACAGTTATGGCTCAAAGAAGTAATCAACGCCTGTCCTGGCGCATTACAGGGATGAAAATTCAGCCACTCCTCCAAAGCATAACTTACACTATCGGTTAGGTCGATCGCCACCTTCGCTCGTTTTCCCTTCCCTAAGATCGTCAATTTCTGCTGCTGGGGTAAAAAATCCTCGATATTAGCACTGGCAATTTCCCCGCGCCGCAGCGCATTGCCCCAAAATAACAGCATAATCGCATAATCCCTGATCCCAATCGACGTACTCGGATCGATCTGCTCCAACATCGATTTAAACTGTTCGACCGAAATTCCCCTAGTATCGCGATAAGTTTCGGCGGGAATGCTCTCGATATCCCCCAGATCGACAGTAGTTTCACCCAGCTTCCGCGCCATATCTACGAGGCGCTTAATCGCCGCCAGCCGGACGTTAATCGTGCTGGGTGCCAGGTTTTTATCGATCGAGTGACGACGATACCGCAGTACCATCTCAATTGCCGCATATCGATCGAGTGCTAGAAACTCTGAGATCGTCTCTGGAGTCGCAGAGCCATTATAAGCGAACTGACTGAAATTCTCGATCGCCTTAACGTACTGTTTTCTGGTACTATCGGCAATTTTCAACTGCCCAAACTCTGCCCAGAGATTATCCGCAGCAACGACAGGAGCGGTGACAGAGACTATTTTCTGAATGACAATTTCTACCATAACTTACCCCTCACCTGCCAAACTCAAGATTTCCACCAGAGAAGACTCAACACATTTAGCGATCGTTTCCTTGAGCACGGTGTCATCGCCGTCGGATTGCCAAGCAACAATGGCATTGATATACATGGCACGATCTTCAGTTTTAATCACCGCAATCGGATACCCAGTTCCGAGTAAACTCAGATTCATCAACAGTCTGGCGGTACGTCCGTTACCATCCGAGAATGGATGAATCGTCACTAATCGATAGTGGATCTCTGCGGCTAGTTCGACTGGATGCAGATCGGGCGCAGATTGCAGCCATTCACCAAATCCCTGCATCAGTTCTGGTACTAAGATTCCGCAAAGCGGAGGCTTCGCCAACGCATCGGGATAGCGATAATTGCTCCCTGCTGCCATCACATTGACGGTACGGTAAGCACCCGCCCCGCGCTCTCCTTTGCATACCAGTCCATGAATCTGGCGAATATCCCATTCGGTAATCGCTCGTTCCTCCACCGCCAAATCGCGGATAAAATCGATCGCTTCAACGTGGTTAATCGCTTCGAGATGGTCTTTGATGGGCTTGCCGCCGATGGTTATCCCTTTTTCAACGACGATTTGGGTTTCGGATTGGGTAAGGGTATTACCTTCGTTGGTCGTTCGCGTAGCGTCTCGGAGAGAAGACCTGCCTTTGGCAATCGCGTTGGAGTGATAGGTGAGGCGGATATCATAGACTTCCCGCAAATTATCGACCAATTCCGGCGGTAGGGGGCAGAGGCGATCTAACCTCGCTTTGAGGGCATCAATGTGGTTCAGTAGGGTGGAGTTAAACATCAGGTAAACTAATCAGGCTCGATGCCTAGAGCGCGTAATTTTGCTGCTAGGCGATCGGCACGTTGGCGTTCAAGTTCGGTTTGTTGGCGTTCTTGTTCGATTAGGCGATCGGCACGTTCGATCTGTTCGTCAGGAGTAGGATAGCGTCGATTATTATCGTCGTACCAATACAACCATTCCCGCGTTAACCTGTCAAAGCTGGCACGTTCGCTGCCAATACCGAGGCTAATTTCGGGCATCCAGATGGGATTGCCATCTTGTAACTCGTATTTGCCTTGAATCAGCTTATAAATCTCTAGTCGAGGTTTGCGGCGACGTTTGGGGTTGTAGATGACGTAGTAAAGTACGCCCATCCGGGCATATTCATCGAGTTTAGTCGTGTATTCGCCACCTGGTTTATTGGAGACTACTTCTAAGACTAAAATGGGCGGTATTTCCTCTTCCCAGAGTAGGTAGCTCAGGCGTAAATCTTCGTCATAGTGTCGCTCTACATTCAGACACAAGAAGCCGTCAGGGACGATTGGGGGTCTTTCTGGATGAGAATAGATACCCATATCGATGCCGAAGAACCAATCGAGCCGCTCGTCCCAGAGGATTCGTAAAATTGACTTGAGCAAGCTAGGAATGATTTCTTGAAGTTCGTTATCCACAGGAGTATCGTCGGAGCAGGGCAGTTCGTCAGCAGTCGGTAGGTATCTGGGTAACTCGTACTGATACATGGTGAGGGGTGAGGGGTAAGGGGAAAAGCGGAAGGGGGAAGGTGAGGAAAAGGGTTAACTGTTGGTATTTGAGGGAATTGAGGGCGCGCCATAGCCTAAACCTTTATCCTTTACCCTTTCCCCCTTCCTCTTTTATTTCGGCTTGGGGTAACAAATTTGGCAGTTTCTCAAAATTCGATGCCACGATAGACTCGTTCGATCTCAAAAGTTAGTCCGATACTTTCTAGTTCGACAGTATCACCAGCAACGTAATTGGTCACTTCCCGCTTGTCACGTTCGTTCTTGCGGAATACTTCAATTTCGATTTCTTCAGCACTGACGAGGACGTATTCAATTAAGCTAGTCGATCGCTGATAGAGTTTAAATTTCTTGCCTCGGTCATAAGCTTCGGTGCTAGGGGAGAGTACTTCGACGATCGTACAGGGGTAGCTGTTGAACTGAGGTGTTTGTCGGTCGCGCTCGTCACAAGTCACGCTCGCGTCTGGATAAACGTATTTTTCAGATGCTTGAATTTTGATGCGGGCATCGGAGTTAAAAACTTGGCAATCACCATCGTCTAAATGATTGTCGATTAGTGTAGTAATATTCGTGGCAATTCTACTGTGGTCTGTCGTCCCACCACTCATAGCAAAGACTTCGCCATCGAAGTACTCATGTTTGATTTCTTGCTGCTGTTCCCAAGCAAAGTACTCTTCGGGGGTAAGTCGGGGCAGACGCGCTGGTGCTGCAATCATATTTAACCTCAATTACTAAACGATCGGTCTCAACCCACATATCATCGAAGAAAAGCGCGTTGTCTAACGACGATCGCTAATATCGAAAAACAATACTGGTGAAACATTAAAAAACTCTCCTAGAGCTTTAGCAGTTGCTTTACTAATTTCACGCTTCCCATTGAGTACCTCTGAAGCTATTCCTTGAGAACCGAAGACCGATACTAAATCTTTCTGCTTTAGCCCGCGCTGACTCATCAATTCAGTCAGAATTTCCAAAGGAGTAGCCCGCTGGAGCTGATAGTGTTTATCTTCAAAGCTTTCAATCAAATTCACTAGAAGTTTGAGCAACCGCTCTTGTGCTGGGGATAATGTCTCGCCTAGCCGCATCAATTTCGTAACTTCGGCTAAGTATAGTTCGTTCTCTGCTTCAGTTTCGATCGCCTTGGGTCGAACTTCTGCCAACAACGCTGCATATTCTCGATCCAATGAGACTGTCATGACTTCCATTGCTCCTTGTCGTACTCTGCGTGGGTGAGGATATTTCGGACAAAAATTGTCCCGCTACGATAGTTGATTTCGGCAATTAATCGATAGTGGTTGCCTTTGATGTTGAAGACCGTATAGATTCCTACCAAATCGGCAGATGGATAGGCTTCCCTGAGTTCGACTAGATTTTGCCATTCGGCAGATTTGGCAGTTCTATACCAAGTATCGAGCGCAACTTCTGAATCCGCATGAGTCAGCGCGAATAAAACCAGTCTTTTTCGGCTGATGATGTGCATTTACTTTAAATACCCTAACGTAGATATTATATCTCGTTTTGAGATTCTGTTCGGGTCGAATAGCTTAGTAAAGAGTGAACAACAGACGAACTGAAAACAGGATTATGCTTGAAACCATTATCCAGTATATCTTTTCACCCGAACGCACCAAATCCCGAAAATAGTATGTTAAGAGCAGAAAGCTTGCTCCATCTGCATTTCAAGCTTTCATGGCACGATTTTACAACTATCCTGACGATTCCTCATAGAGGACGCTGTGCCTACGGCAGGCTTGCGCCAACGCGAACGCTGCATCTAGACAGAACGAGGCTTTGAGCGTCATCTTGCAGGTTTTTACTCGGATTCTGTCGCCTACTTGTAGCG
>NZ_PVWO01000215.1 GCF_003003845.1 Chamaesiphon polymorphus CCALA 037
CGAACAAATTTTTGGCAATCCCCAAGCTGAATACACCCAAACTTTGCTCAAAGCCGCTCTGCACGTCCAAGCTAACGATCGCGACATCCAGCTTACCGCCGCCGCACTAGATCGGAAAGTCCCGATTCTGACAGTCGATCGACTCCAAAAACATTACACGATCGAGACTAGTTTGCTCCAGCGATTATTTACCAAAGAGCGAACTAAAATTACCAAAGCTGTCGATAATATCCAGCTCGAACTATATCAAGGCGAAATTTTTGGCTTGGTGGGCGAATCTGGTTGCGGCAAAAGCACGCTGTCCCGAACGATTTTGCAATTAATCCCCGCCACTGGCGGCACAGTCACATTTTGCGGTGAAGAACTCACCAGCTTATCTCCAAAAGCAATTCGCGCCAAACGGCGGGACATGCAGATGATTTTCCAAGATCCGAGCGCATCTTTGAATCCGATGATGACTGTTGGTGAATGTATTGCCGATCCGCTCCAGATTCACGAAATAAACGCGACTCCAGCAGCTACGAGAGCGCAGGTGCTAGCAATGCTCGAACGCGTGGGTTTGACTCCCGCCGAGACATACTTCGACAGATATCCCAACCAACTCTCTGGCGGACAACAGCAACGGGTAGGCATCGCGCGCGCTTTGATTACCAAGCCTAAATTGGTGATTTGTGACGAACCAGTCAGTATGCTAGATGCCACGATTCAAGCCGAAGTTTTGGAGCTGATGCTAGAACTCAAGCGCGAAGATAATCTCACTTATTTATTTATCACTCACGATCTCTGGCTGGCGAGATTTTTGTGCGATCGCATTGCGGTAATGAATCAAGGACAAATCGTGGAAATGGGACAGACGCAAGCAATTTTTAGCAATCCCCAGCATCCCTATACCCAAGAACTATTAGCAGCGGCTCCGCTATTGAGAAAAACAAGCCCGATCGATTAAATTTCCCTGACAGACAATCTGTGCCATTGCGTGTTAATATGACTCGCGATATCTAACCAATCTTAACTGTCGATCGTTAATTAACTATTGACAAAAACTGGGGTGCCCAACATGACTGCCTGGAATTTTGCTGCAAGTATTGCCAGTATTCTGTCACTGATTTTTCATCTCAGTGGTAAAGGTTCTACACTGCGACAATTTACACTACCTACGACCACAGCTTTAGTCGGATACGCGATCGGCATCAATCGAGCAGATGTCGAACAAGCGTCTGGTTTATTATTGCAAGATCCGCATTTAATATTTATGCTAGTCGTGATGCTATTATTATTCGCACTCGCGATGTATTTAGTCGAATCGACTAAACCAGATGCCAAAATATCGATGATCTTTTTAGTTTTTTTGGCGACTATTGTCGTACCTCAATTAATCAAAAGCTATAACGATATCGCGCCGATGGTAGCCACCCAAGACTATCTTGCATTGGCGAGAGTTAAGGAACTAGATGGCAATACCGACGATGCCATCAAGTATCTCAAAATTTACGGCAAGCGAGTCGATCGAGTGGAGCTACAAAAACAGGTAAACATTCGCATCGATAGCCTGCGCAAGCAGCAATTTAAGCGCGAATCTACAACAAAAGGTAAATAGTGGATAATCGATCGTAGGTAAATAAAGTAGTAGCGCGATCGGACTAAAATCGTGGACATTTAGAACTCTAAAAATATAGTCAGTAACATTTTAAAAGATAGTTTTACCCACTGTTTTAGTCCGAGCGTCCCACTATTTTTACCACTACTTCTTATCCACCTAGGTGGAAGTAGAGTACGTGAGAGAAGTAACAACCGAATTGTTCTTCCCAATTAGTAATTGCCCGCAGACTCACATGTTCAAAGGAGTCGATCGTCGATCCATCTCGTTCGAGGACACGTTTCACATCGAGGAATATCTCTTTTGCAAGTGCTGCGTTCGATATGGTCTCGGTTGCCATTTCCGGCAAGTCGAGTCCTTCAAGTTCATAGATTTCACCCAGCTCCAAATGAAATTTGTCTCCTTGACGGTCAGCCCGCATTAAGTACTCTCGTGCCTCGCGGGCTGCGTTTGCGAAGCCCTCGTCCACCTGTGGTTCGAGCCAATCGAGCAGTTTGAGAAACAGTGGCCGCGTAATGTTCGCGTCTCCCTCAATAGCGATCTTTTCTTCAACAGTCCAAATCGCGGACTGGCATGGCGTGGGGTTCTCGCCAACAAGAATCAGGTGGGCAACGGGAATGAACGATTTCCATTCGGCAATGTCGCGAAACTCAACACTGTCGCACATGTGTCGTGTGTATAGATACGAACGATTTGCCATTTTCTGGTTCTCGCGATTTGTGTCATAACGCTCGATCTGAACAGCAATGCCGCCGTGTAGTTAGCAACAGGCGTTGTTGGCTCCATCGAGTTTGTTATCCCGCTAGCGTTCTGAATATTTTAACATATACTAAAAATCTACAGAGCCGCGAAATCGAATTTCGTTTATACACCTTCTCGAAGAAGATCGATCGCGATCAACTACAAATACAATGCAACAGAAACGATCGAACAAATTGCGATCGACTAGACAAACAAATCGAGCTAGTGAATGAGTCAAAGTTGTTGCTCTACTTGGGCTTTAGTTGTGGGCGATGCCCACCCTGATTCTACTTCTCTACTACGCTTCAGCTTGGCGTAGTATTAGGTGAGGAAATGGGCGGTTTAAATGCTTACTTTGGCAAGAAAGACGTGGAATGGTACTCATTTTGCCATTGACTTAGCCATTGATTTGGTCGTCTGGAAAGCCTTGGGATATGTTTTTGTAGATCGCGTTCGGTTAAATTTTGACTATATCGGGAATCTCCAACTGTTGTAATGATAATCTTTTGTGCTCCGAACTGGTCGGCAGTAATGTCTACAATTGCATCCTCCGTTTGGAGCCAGCAATGGTCGAAGAATAATCCGTCAGGCGTGCGAAAACCAAACTGTCCCTTGCTAGTTCCATCATGCTCTTTTTCGAGAGGTATTCCTGCTGCCAACTGCCACGATTGGCTCATAGAGTTTAATACATGCTTCAAGAATATTGATGTGTAACGACACATGTATGTAGAAGGTATTTCAGGAGGATCTCCCCAGGATTGATGAGCTTGAATCCACTTCGGCTCTAGAAATGTTCTTACAGTGATGCAGAATACTAACAGTTCGTCATTATTCATTTGGAATAAAGCTTTGAAACACAATCAACTTAGATGCCTAACGTTGCTGCTGATAACCCATACCATAACATTAACCTTGTTAGGCATAGTCATCAATTATAACTAATCTCCTAGTTAAATAAGATCGATCCTGGATCTGTGAACGATCGAACATCAAAAAAAGGGGATAAGCTAGATAACTTATCCCCCTGTGGATCTTTGCATTAAGAAAACAGATTTACGGTTAGGCAAATACAAATTGTCCGGCATTACCAGGAGTCAAACTAGTAGCTTGAATTCCGGTTAGCAGAGCTAACGATTTGCCGCCAAAGTCGATCGAAGTATCCGCACCAACTTGAGTTAATTTAATCGTGCTAGCAGTGATGCCCAAACTTGCAGCACCCTGGATGCCGATAACATCGGTACCGACTTGAAAATCGACTACTGTATTCGCTGCACTAGGAAGCTCGGCATTAGCGATCCAGAATTGGTCGGCACCTGTGCCGCCAGAAAGGATATTACCGCCGCCAGCACCGACAAATAACCGATCGTTACCGTCGCCACCCAAACCGCGACCGTTGGTACCGAGGTATAAGGTATCGTTACCAGCACCAGCAGAGATCCGGTAGCCAGTAGCATCGCCAGCCTCAAAGAGATCGTCGCCAGCACTACCGAAGGCGCGATCGTTATTGGCAACGTAGATGATGTCGTTACCGCTACCTAAATCGACCCGGTTGTTACCAGCAGCAGCACCCGCAGTCGCGACATCCACTTCATCATTCCCAGAACCAGCAAATACGATGTCATTAATCCCGTCAAATCCTGCTGTCCCAGCAACTAATTTATCAGCACCTGCGGTACCGGAAATTAAGCTAGTAGGATTGACAGGTGGCGGTGCGATGACGGTATCCTTCCGTGCCGCGAGGTTTTGAATCCGTTCGTCGAGGGCGGGAGCGGTATCGGCTTGGTTGTAGGGTTTGGTAGGATTGGGGAAAGTCTGGACTAGGTATTCGGCGAGGGCATCTTGTTCGGGACCGAAGGCGGCGAAATTAGCCTTGCGGAAGCTGGTGGGTTCGACTAGTGCCGCGTCTTGTTTGCCGTTACCATTGAGGTCTTCGATCGTCTCAAAGCCGTTGTTATTAGTATCGGGTTCGCCGAGGAGATCGACCCGATTGAAGCGGGTAGGATTGGCAGTTTGGAAGGCTGGGAAGGGATAATTATCGCCACCGCTAGCCAAGAAGTTGAGGGTAATGACGCGGAAGGTGCGATCGGGATTGCCGACAACTTCGCCATTTTGGACGACTACCTGTTGGGCACCACCTGCGGTTTCTGGCTCTACAGCTAAGGATATTACCCGATCGCCAGCCGGACGAGTCGCATCGAAGCTAAATTTAATCCCACCAAACTGGCCGAATTGTCCGGGGGTCGCACCTGGTGCGGTGCCAGCAACCGAATGTTCGATCGTCTGTAAGAGTTGCGCCGCTGTCAGGGTGACTAGGGTTAAGCCATTATTAAAGCGGAGGGAGTTGGTGATGTCTAGTTGCGAGATATCGCCTTCTCCTTTATTGGCGAGAGGATTCGCTGCTGGAGGCGATTTGATGGCATCAGCGGCATTGGTACCGCCTGTGGGGAAGGTGATGCTGCCGATATTGTCGCGAATACCACCACCGTTTTTAATCGAGATCGTGACAGTCGGATCGAGAGCTTTAGCGATCGCTAAGTTGGCATCAGCACTAATATTACCAAAGTTAGTTTCTTGAGTGCGGACATCAGTGCGGGTACCATTGAGGAAGACATCGGTATGTCCGAAGATTGCCCCATCTTGAGCGGCGACGACGGCTTTGAGCTTATCGGCGATCGCTTGAATTTCGGGATCGACTAGGGATTGCGCGTTGAGAGCGGCTACGCCTGCGGCATTAGTTGCATAAGCCCCACTAACGAGGGGATCGTAACTAGAGGGAACGATGTTGCCATTGTCATCAAAATCGATGACGAGCCGACCGACATATTTATAGTTACCGTCAGTGTTGATTAACGCGATCGGTTTGCCATCGGCACCAGTTAAGAATGTGGGATACTGACCCTGATTGGTATCGCCAGGGCGTAAAACGTCATTGCTGTCAAATAAGCGGGTATTAGAACCGCCAGCCATCATGATATCGACATTTTTCAGTCGTTTGGCTAACTCTGTCTCGATCGCGATTTGCTGCATGTGCGCCATCACGATGACTTTGTTCATGTCAGGATTGGCAGCTAGTAGCGCATCCACATCGGTCTGAATTACCGCAGCCAGGGCATCGAGTTCGGCAGCAGTAGGCGTACCACCAAAGGTAGCCGGACTTACGGCGACATTACCAGGGCTGGAAATATTTCGCAGCGTGGGCGTAGTCGCACCGACAACCCCGATTTTTTGACCGTTGACATTGATGAAAGTGGTGCCTGCAATTTTGCCAGGGATTTTATTCGCTTCTTGACCGTCAGCCGTAACCAGCGGTGCGAGGTTGGCATCGGGGGCAAAGTTGAGGTTGCCGCTCAGGTATGGGAACGCCGCACCAGGATAAGCAGGGAAGGCGGGAGTAGTTCCAGTTGCGGCAATTGCGGCTCCTGGCTTGATTAAGTTAGCGACTAAAGTGGTACCCAGGTCAAACTCGTGGTTCCCAAACGTAATCGCTTGTACGCCTAATTCATTTTGAATCAGAATATCGCCCCGTCCCTGTCCGCCAAAGGCGAGTTCGCTGGCATTGAGGAAAGCACCAGGAATGTAAGCATCGCCGGAGGAGAGGATCAGCGTATTGGGGAAATCGGGGGCGGTACCTGCATCGCTACCATCTTGATTTTTGAGCGCGTTGAGGACAGCGGAAAGGCGGGGCGCATCCTCTAATGCAGGAATCCCAGCTTCTTGATCGGCAAAATGTAAAAGTTGGAGTTTAAACATACCTATAGGAGTTGGTGGAGTTGAATTAGCGATCGAACCTGGAGAGCCAATTTCGATTTTGTCGTTGGCGAGGATGGCACCATTGGTACCAGCCACACTCAATGTGGAAATAGTCGGTAGGGTGGTAGTCCCACCGAGTCCCGCCTGATTGTCGAACGTGGCAAACGGGGAAGCCGTTGGGCTTGCACCGAAAGTCACACCCGTAACCAAGCTGCCAGCAGCATTGTAGAGATTTACCGAGTCACCACCAGTACTCAAGCCGATGCCTGCTCCGCTATAGTTACCGATCGTGAATCCGCTAGGAACATTGCTACCAAACCAAGCAGTCTGGAAGGCAGTTTTGGCGGCGGCGAGGTCGGTTGCTTCGATAAATACTACCGATTGCCCAGGGGCGATACTGGTGACACCGTTGAGGGCGACTGCTGAGGCAAAGGAGTTGGAGTTGTCATCGACTTTCCAGCCAGTGATATCTATTGCCGTCGTCCCCTTATTCGTTACCTCAAACCAGTCAGCAGCATAAGGCGCATTCCCACTCGCCCAAGGTGTCACTTCAGAGACGAACAGATTGGGATTGGGGGCTGGGGCTGGAGTTGGAGTCGGGGTTGGAGTTGGCGTTGGTGTTGGGGTTGGCGTTGGAGTACCTGTCGATGGTGCATAGACCCAGAGCTGGGGTCGATCGCTATTACCACCGCCATTTTCATTGACGATGTATAAATTACCATTTTTGTCTACCGTCAGCCCTTCATGCCCCTGGTCGGCTACGGATAAGGGATTGCCCATATCGGTGGCGATCGTTAACGAACTCAAAATTTTACCAGTGCGATCGACTTCGACGACTTTGCCCGATACTTGACTCAGCAAGAGGATGTTGCCAAAATCGGCTTTGCCCTCTAGATCCTTGACATTCGACAATGCGAATACATCCGCCAAGTCAGATAATCCTGCCAGAGCCGGATCGAAGAGATTTGTCGAGTTAACCGTAGTCGGCGAACCGTTACTTGCAGTACGCGCTGCAAAATCGATCGTGGTTTGAAATACGCCTTGAGGAGATTCTTCCTTAACCGCAATGTAGCCGCTCGTCTGCGGATCGTAACTAATCCCTTCCAGTCCGATATTCCCGATCGTCGTGCCGAGTTTGACGGTTTGGGTATTCGCTCTGGTGAGGGTCGTGTCCTTGGCATAAGTGAACGAGACGGCTTGGCGATCTCGCTCTTCGACCATCACGAATTTACCACCACCGATATAGGTCAAACCTTCAGGGTCGTAAAATTCGGTGCCTTGCGGACTAGTTCCCGCTGCTAGGAGCATCGAGTCGATTAATTTACCAGTCTTATCGACTTGGACGATCGTTTTACCACCATCGCCGACGATAAATAACGTATCGGTATCGACGTTGTAAGTTACAGCGGAGGCTTCTTGAGCCAGTAAGTTGCCCGCAGGTACCGTGGTGCGCGTGGGTTCGGGCAGATCGTAGCGACCGACGCGGGTATAAGTAGACAAGTCAATTCCCGCCAATGTGGGGGCACCATAACGACCGGGACTACCGATATCGCCACTAGTAGCAGCTACCGAACCTTGAGCGTCGCCAACGACAGAGAGTTTCCATTTAGTTGGGTCATTGGTACCAAGATTCGCAACTTCCGTCCAACCACTAGCATTTTGGGTACGCGGCGAACCTGGGATCGCCTCGTCGCCGTAGGTAAGTCGATCGACTAATGTACCAGCAGCATCATAAATATTAATTTCATCATTACGTCCCAACCCTTGGGTGGAGCCGCCGAGGACTTTGACGGTGGCGGGGACATTCCAATTTGTCCGAAAAGTAGCCTCAGTAGTTTCGGTGACGATGACTGATTCACCAGCCTTAATACTGCCCAATGAACTCAACGAAAATGTGCCTGTCGTGCGGCTATTGTCATCAAAACTCCAACCCGTCAGATCGATCGGGGTGGTGCCAGTATTAGTTAACTCAAAAAATTCGGCGTTAGTGGTAGTGGTGTATGAGTACTCGGTAATCCGGATCGCCATAATTTAGATGAATAGATAAAGGTTAGAAAATGCGATCGGCTGTAACGATAAGCGCAGATCGTGCCGATCGAAAACTATGCTTGAAAACTTAGGAATTGTAGTTCGACCGCGATCGCATTTACGCTCTATATGGAG
This sequence comes from Chamaesiphon polymorphus CCALA 037, assembly GCF_003003845.1. Classification (GTDB taxonomy): domain Bacteria; phylum Cyanobacteriota; class Cyanobacteriia; order Cyanobacteriales; family Chamaesiphonaceae; genus Chamaesiphon; species Chamaesiphon polymorphus. The sequence goes on from NZ_PVWO01000215.1 coordinate 8,252, forward strand.
TGTCGTAATTTACGATCGGCGCAAATCTTTGCTGGATAAACTAAAATTATCGGAGTTAGATTTGCTGTTTGAAAATATTCGAGCATCCCTGAAGCCATGCACCCAAGCTCTATTCTAGAGTTCCCTTACTGCCACATAATATTGAATCGATATTTCGAGCGAGATCGTTAACAGGAAGCTAGATCTCGCACTGCTATTCGATCGCCATTAAGTTGGCATACATTATTAACTTTTATTTAGCTAATAATTTCTCATCGAAATCATACCACCACTGAGATAATTTGATATTAAGCTTATTCGATCGATAGATTAAGAACAAATTAATAATCTAGAGATTGTTAGGCGATCGAAGATCTGATGGCTCTGATGACATTTCGGGGTAAAATGAAACTGCTTTTGGACAGCGACTTAAGCTGCTTGCTGGCGATTGTTAAAGCCATCTCCTCCAGCAGCAATACCACCATCCACTGGGAGGATCGTCCCCGTTACCCAGCTTGCATTTGCCAAATATAAAACGGCATCGGCGATATCTTTGGGCGTGCCCACCCGACCGAGAGGATGCTGCCGATCTAGATAATTTAATGTTTCTGGGGTCAGTTCGCCATGAAGTGGGGTGGGGACAATTCCAGGCGCGATCGTGTTGATGCGAATCCGATCCTCGGCTAACTCAAAGGAGAGGTTTTTCGCCATAGCTGTAATTGCGGCTTTGGCCATAATCGGTGCTGAAGCAGGAATTGACTGGCTAGCGTGGAATGTGAGAATCGTCCCAATGTTGATAATTGCGCCGCCATCTCCTTGCCAGCGCATTTGCTTGACGGCTTCCTGCGTGAGCGCAAAGGTACCGCGAACATAGCTTAGATATCGATCTAACTCATCAATGCTATATTCAGCGAACGGTTTGACTGCAAAGATGCCAGCATTATTAATAAGTACATCCACT
>NZ_PVWO01000216.1 GCF_003003845.1 Chamaesiphon polymorphus CCALA 037
GGGTTAGGGGTTAGGGATTGGTTTAATCGTTTCGGGAGTTGGGACGCTGGCGTCCTTTCATTCCCTATTCCCTATCCCCTAATCACTAAATCTCGGCGTCATACAATACGGACAATCTAACCATTCCGGCTTGAGTTCTGCCGAACAGGTGACACAGACTAGAGTAGTTTTGCGCTTGGCTTTGAGTTCGGCTTCTAAGCCAGAGTCAGTGAAAGTGACTCGTTCTACTTCGGCTAATGTAGTCATCCCTTCTTGAACCATCTGGAGACTGTAAGCCAGCAGCGTCTTCATCCCTTGCTGAACGGCAGTTTCTTTGACGATGGCGGTGGGCGCGCGTTGGTTGATCAGAGTAGCTAGCTCATCGGTGATTTGCATGACTTCGTAGACGCCGACCCGACCGCGATAGCCGATACCATTACAGGTTTTGCACAGAGTTCCAGACGCTTTGGCAGATTCGATCGAGTCATTGGACAGTTCGTTGGCTTTGTAGAAGGTGATGACTGATTCTCCTGAAGCCGATAATCCAAATCGAGCCAGTTCTTCACGACTGGGTGTATAAGCACAGCGACATTCGACACAAACTCTGCGGAGGAGCCGTTGGGCGACGACGCCGACAAGAGCGGCAGAGACCATGAACGGTTCGACGCCCATTTCATCCAACCGCGCGATCGATCCTGCGGCATCATTGGTGTGTAATGTTGTCATGACCATGTGACCCGTTAAGGCAGCTTCCATGGAGGTTTTAGCCGTCTCTTGGTCGCGGGTTTCTCCTACCAGAATGATGTCGGGATCTTGCCGCATAAACGCTCGCAAGATCGAGGCAAAGTTCATCCCTTTTTCACGAATGACCTGCACCTGGTTGATGCCGGGGAGGGCATACTCGATCGGGTCTTCCGCCGTACTAATATTCACCCCGGGGTCGTTACGTTCGGCCAACAGCGAATACAGAGTGGTAGATTTACCCGAACCAGTCGGCCCTGTAACTAGAATCAAGCCAAACGGACGACTGCCCATCTCGCGGACGATTTCTAGCGTTGGCAGGTCGCTGATGAGCTTATCCAAGCCGAGTTGCGTTGAGGAGTTATCCAAAATCCGCATACAGACCTTTTCCCCATAGCGGCTGGGTAAGGTACTGACGCGGAAGTCTACTTTGCGACCCTCAAATGTCCGGCGAATCCGACCATCTTGCGGCAACCGTCGTTCGGCGATATCTAATTCAGCAATGATTTTAAAGCGAGAGATCACAGCAGGGATAATATGCTTGGGCAACATGGGGAAACTCTGTCGCAGCACCCCATCTTTGCGAAACCGCACTCTCAAACCTTCTTCTTGGGGTTCGACATGAATATCTGAAACTTTTTCCATCAACCCTTTGGCTAAGATTTGGTTGACTAATTTGACCACCGGAGCGGCTTCGGCACCTTGAACGTCAATCTCGTCATCGATTTCGGCTTCAGCATTTCCTAGCTCTGGCGTATCGAAGTTCTCAATTTCAATTTTGAGATTTTTTTGAGAATTATCGGCGGCATCCTGCTGGATGCGTTCGTCTAGGTAACCATCTAAAAGTTTTTGATAATCTTCAGGAGCGATGACCTCACTCCGCCAAGCAATGCCGTGGGGACGCAGAATTTTATCTAAATCGTTTTTGGCTTGGAGATCGTCCGGCTTGATCATCGCGACCGTCAGAATCGGCGGATCTCCTTCGAGCCTGCCAATCGGTAGCAGTTTGAGTTGCCGACAACTATCCGCAGAAATAAAAGTATTAATTAATTCACGAACTTGAACCTTATCGATTTGGGCGGAGGCAATATCTACCGCGTTCAAACCGTAAACGATTTTTAGCTCGAATAACTGTTGTTTTTTATATTGTTGCTGCAACTCCGCAGGCAAAGATTTACCTGTCAGAGCCTCTAAGACCTCCGTGAGTGGGTGGTTGTTGGCCCGACTGTCAACCAATGCTTGTTTGAGCTGTTCCGCATTGACATAACCTGCTTGAATTAGCTTGTTGCCAAAAGGAGAAAAGTCGTTGCGGACGATTAGTGCCCGTTTTGGTGATGAAAATTGAGTCATGGCTGCTAGTTATTGCCAAAAAGAGAAAAGTCATTGCGGACGATCGCTATCCGGTCGGGGAACGAAGATGGAGTCTCATATCTACTGTCGATGTCTCCCTAGCTTTACAGTATGCCCACAGTCGAACTCAATCTATCGATCCGATGTAAAATCTATTCGATCGCCGAGATAGAGTTTGACTATACTCGTCCTCAATTCTATTTATTTGGAGTTTTTTTAAACCAGAAGTGGTATTTTGTGTTAGTAAGTTGGGCATTATGAACAGGAGAGCATTCTACTTGAGTTGTGCCTCTTATATCGATCGGATTGCCAGCGATAATTTTAACTGTCTCGACAATCGCATCTTCAAGAATCGAACGATCGAACCAGATCGGATTTATACTCAAAAGGCAGATTCAATGAATCAGCCACCCTGGAAGATATATATTTAAGATATATGTCAATCGATCGACCATTGGCTTGCACACACTCGTTCGCGTAGCAGCTCAATGGAGAATCTAACATCGAAATTGCCTAGCAGTCTGTTAACAGAGAATTAATGAACGATGAGCGAAACCCCACAACCGCCAATTAGACCAGATGATGAGTCCATCTCATCACAAATGCCATTAGAAGATCGGGAAGCGCAACCTGTGACAACAGCAAATTCATCTACTCCGGAGCCAGCACCAACGACTACTCCAGAAGTAGTTGTCGAGGCGACGGCTACTGATGCTACGGTAGCTACTCCCGTAGAGCGGTCTACTGCCACTGTCGAACCCGAACCTGCGGCGACTTCACAATCGGAACTTCAGACACTGAAAACTCAGTTAGCAGAAATCTCCAATCAACGAGATGCTTTTCAGAGTCAGTATCTGCGGATTGCCGCCGATTTTGATAACTTCCGCAAGCGCAATAGCAAGGAAAAGGAAGACATCGAAATCCGTACTAAAGTAGCGACACTAGTCGAACTCTTAAGTGTGGTAGACAACTTCGAGCGCGCTCGAACCCAAATTAAGCCTCAAAATGAAGGCGAAATGGGCATTCATAAAAGCTATCAAGGTGTTTACAAGCAACTAGTCGAAAGCCTCAAACGGATTGGCGTGTCGCCGATGCGTCCTGAAGGACAACAATTCGATCCCAATCTGCATGAAGCGGTAATGCGCCAACCGACCGAAGAACATCCCGAAGGCACCGTGATCGAAGAACTGCAACGCGGCTACTATCTCGGCGATCGAATTTTGCGACACTCTCTGGTCAAAGTAGCCGCACCACCAGAGCAGTTATCAGCAGATGATGCCAGTAGTTTCGACACGGTCGATAATTAACCTAATTTTCGATCTCAACTGACGGTACCAACGGCAGTTATTGATGTCAGACATCAGCGGCTGTCGTTTGAGACAGTCTTTTCACTCTAGTTTCTAACTAGCAACCCCTTTTTCCATCCTTTTTAAAATATTGCCTCAAGTTTATGGCAAAAGTCATCGGCATCGACCTTGGTACTACTAATAGCTGCGTCTCCGTCCTCGAAGGCGGGATCCCAGTTGTCATTTCTAATGCAGAGGGCGGTCGTACCACCCCCAGTATCATTGGATTTGCCAAAGGTGGCGAGCAATTAGTCGGGCAACTGGCAAAACGACAAGGCGTAACTAATGCGGAAAATACCGTGTATAGTATTAAACGTTTTATCGGTCGGCGGTGGGAAGACACCGAAACCGAACGCAACCGCGTTCCCTACACCTGTATTAAGGGTAGGGATAATACCGTTGACGTCCAGATTCGCGGACGTACTTACACTCCGCAAGAGGTATCGGCGATGATCCTCCAAAAGCTCAAAAAGGATGCCCAAAACTTCTTGGGACAACCGATCGAGCAAGTGGTGATTACGGTACCTGCCTATTTTACCGATGCCCAACGCCAAGCGACCAAGGATGCCGGGACGATCGCCGGACTCGAAGTATTGCGCATCATTAACGAGCCGACTGCTGCGGCTCTAGCTTACGGCTTGGACAAAGCCGATACCGAACAAAAGATTCTGGTTGTCGATCTTGGCGGGGGGACATTTGATGTCTCCGTCCTGCAATTAGGTAACGGGATCTATGAAGTTAAAGCAACTTCTGGTAACAACCACTTAGGTGGCGATGATTTTGACAATGAAATCGTCCGCTGGTTGATCAAACATTTCCGGACGACCGAAAAGATCGATCTGCTCAAAGATAAAATGGCTCTCCAACGTCTGCGCGAAGCCGCCGAAAAAGCCAAAATCGAACTCTCGACAATGATGAGTACTTCGATTAACTTACCCTTTATCGCCGCCGACGCTCAAGGCCCCAAACATCTAGAAATCGAGCTAACCCGGACTAAATTTGAGGAAATGGTCGCACCGCTGATTCAATCCACCCTCGAACCCGTCCAGCGATCGCTCAAAGACGCCGATCTGCAACCTAAAGATATCGATCGGATTTTGCTCGTTGGCGGTTCGACCCGGATTCCTGCCGTCCAACGTGCCATTCAAGACTTTTTTGGCGGTAAAGAACTCGATCGATCGGTCAACCCCGATGAAGCTGTAGCCATGGGTGCCGCCGTTCAGGCTGGCGTCGTCGGAGGGGATGTCAAAGATGTCCTCCTGCTAGATGTAACGCCCCTATCGCTCGGTATCGAGACCCTTGGTGAAGTATTTACCAAAATCATCGAACGCAACACCACGATTCCCACGAGTAAAGGTCAAGAATTTTCGACCGCCACTGATGGCCAAACATCCGTCGAAATTCACGTCCTTCAGGGCGAACGGGCGATGGCCAAAGACAACAAGAGCTTAGGTCGATTTCTGCTCACAGGCATCCCGCCCGCGCCCAGGGGCGTGCCCAAAATTGAAGTTTCTTTCGATATCGATGTCAACGGCATCCTGAAGGTTTCAGCCCAAGATCGCGGTACCGGACGCGAACAAACCGTGGCGATTACCAATACAGGTGGACTCAACAACATTGACATCGAGCGGATGCGGAAAGAAGCCGAAACTTACGCTCAAGATGACTGGCGCAGATTACAATTGGTGGAACTCAAAAACCAAGCCGATGCTCTCTTCCATACCTATGACGTGACCGTTAAAGAGAATGGTCATCTAATTAACGATAGTCTCCGCGAGCAAGCCGAAACAACAGCCAAAGAACTGCAAATGTTGCTGCTCGAACCCTCAGCGAACTTAGAAAACGTCCAACAAGCGATCGATAAGCTCCAACAAGAGATTTTTGCCATGGGTGCAGCCGTTTACCAACAAGGTACTACGCCCAATAATTCCAGTAACACTCCACCCAATCCTAATAATACGGCACCCAGACGGCACGCACCACTCAGTCGCGCTGCCGCACCACCACCACCGCCACCACCACCATCGAAGAAAGTATCTAGTACTCTGACATTAGATTATGATGATGAAACTGCGACTACCGATTATGAAGTAGTCGAATAACAGCGCGATCGCCGATCGGGTAGATCTGCCAGCAAGTGTCTGAATCGATCGGCGTTGCCAGACCTAACGATCGAGCACGGAAAAAATCTAATTACGGTTAATACTCCATCACCAAGCCGTGATTCCTTTACAATAAAGATCGAATTGTTAAATTAACATATAAAATTACTTAAATAATGAGTGAGTGCTGTCAGTCAACTCATTACCTAGCAATGTAGCCAATCGATCGAGACTCGAGCTAAAAGCGCGCACTTCTCTAGGAGAATGGCTGCAAAGCAGTACATCGATCGATAGATGCTCGCGGCCAAAGATGCTCGCGGCCAAGGCAACACCACCGAGTTTTTGCCTGTATACCGAATCTAATTGCATATTTACTTTCAATCCTGCTTCCTAACACTCTTTGTAAGATAGAACCTTTGTATGGCACGCGACTATTACGAAATCCTTGGCACCTCCAGAGATGCCGACCAGGAAGAAATTAAACGCGCCTATCGCAGACTGGCGCGGAAATATCACCCAGATGTCAACAAAGAGCCTGGGGCAGAAGATACCTTCAAAGAAATCAATCGTGCCAACGAAGTCCTCTCCGAACCCGAACTTCGCGCTCGTTACGATCGTTTTGGGGAAGCAGGAGTATCGGGGGGTGCCGCTCCCGGATACGGTGATATGGGAGACATGGGCGGATTTGCCGACATTTTTGATGCGTTCATTAATGGCTTTGGTGGTGCTGGCGGTCAACAAACCGCTCGGCGGCGCAGCGGCCCATCTAGAGGCGAAGATTTGCGCCTCGATCTCAAGCTAGAGTTTCACGAGGCCATTTTTGGGGGCGAAAAAGAAATCCGAATTCCCCACCTCGAATCTTGTACTACCTGTAAAGGCACAGGTGCCAAACCGGGTTCTCAACCTCAAACCTGTGGTACCTGTGCTGGTGCTGGACAAGTGCGTCGCAATACCCGCACCCCGTTCGGTAACTTCACGCAAGTCTCGGTCTGTCCCACCTGTAATGGCGAAGGTCAGGTTATCGAAGACAAATGTGAAGCTTGTAATGGTGCCGGACGCAAGCAGGAAACCAAAAAACTGAAAATATCGATCCCCAAAGGTGTCGATAATGGTACCAAACTCCGGATCGGCAAAGAAGGCGACGCAGGCTTGCGTGGCGGCCCTCCAGGCGACTTGTACGTGTACTTACACGTCGAAGAAGACGCCGAATTCCGTCGTGAGGGGATTAATATTCTCTCTCAAATCAAGGTCAGTTATCTCCAAGCCATTCTCGGCAGCCACATCCAAATCAATACCGTCGATGGCCCGACTGAGTTAAATATTCCGGCTGGTATCCAACCCAATACCGTCCTCAAACTCGAACAAAAAGGCGTGCCCCGTCTGGGTAATGAAGTCAGTCGCGGCGATCATTTACTGACCGTTCAAGTTGATATTCCAGCTAAAGTTAGTCCCGAAGAACGCGATCTGCTAGAAAAACTTGCCAAACTTCGCGGCGACAGAGTTGGTAAAGGTGGGATTGGAAGTATTTTTGGGAATGTCTTTAAATAAGTTAGGAGTTGGGAGTTGGGAGTTGGGAGCAGGTCAGATATCGATCGGTAGATTGACAAATTTCGCTCAACGTTCTGACTCTTAAACTCTGTATAATTTTAACTCCCAACTAACAACTCCCAACTCTCATGACTCAACTAGACTTACGCGGAACGCCTTGTCCGATTAACTTTGTGCGGACAAAAATGAAGCTCGAACAAATGGCCGCAGGTGACGTATTAGAAGTATGGTTAGATGCTGGCGAACCGATCGAGCAAGTACCCGATAGTCTGAAGATGGCCGGATACACGATCGACAATATTACCCCCAGTCAAGATTATTTTATCCTTCAAGTCCACGGTTGATGAGATCGGGTAGGCGTTAGGCTTTGGGCTTTAGGTTGTACGCACTAAAGTGAGGGGTTATCCATTCGTTACCCATCCACCCATCCAACCATCTACTCTCTCCCAACTCCCAACTCCCAACTCCCAACTCCATGAAATTTGTCTGTACTCAGCACGATCTAAACATCAACTTAGCCTTAGTTAGTCGAGCTGTTTCCACTCGCCCTACACATCCAGTTCTGGCAAATATTAAAATAGCCGCCACTGCCGAGCCGGATCTGATTCAACTGACTGGATTCGACCTCAGTCTGGGCATTCAGACCAATTTTGCAGCGCGGGTTGAGGAAGAGGGCATTTTGACGCTACCTGCCAAACTATTAAACGATATCGTCGCTAAACTCCCTAGCGGCGAAATTACGCTCGATGATGAAGCTGGAGACAATCTAGTGACGATTACATCGGCGTCTGGTCGTTATCAAGTGCGAGGGATGAGTGCGGAGGAATTTCCCGAACTACCCTCCATCGAACGCGGTGAAACCAACCAACTATCGGCGACGGCCTTTATCGATGGCTTAAAGGGGTCTCTAATCGCCTGTAGCCAGGATGAAACCAAGCAAGTACTAACTGGGGTCTATCTTAAGGTCGAGCCAGAGAGATTGGAATTTGCCGCCACTGACGGACATCGGTTGGGTATTGTCGAAGTCTATCCGAATGAAGTAGAGAGAGCATCGGAGGAGGAAGCTACCGAACCCGCCGCGACTGCCAATACTAGCTCCTTTGAAGTCACCGTTCCAGCCAAAGCCCTGCGGGAACTCGAAAAAATGCTCGCTGCTGGAACAGAAAAAGATCGCTTGGGCTTGCAGTTGGAACAGGGTCAGGTTGTCTTTGGCTGGGGCGAACGCAAGCTGACGACGCGGACATTGGAGGGCAAATATCCCGATTATCGGCTATTAATTCCCAAACAATTTCAACGCCAGATTACACTCGATCGCAAGCAATTACTCAGTGCCCTAGAACGAATTGCCGTTCTGGCAGATCAAAGCAATTTAGTCAAATTTAGCATCGCCAGCGATCGCCAATCGATCGATCTATCAGTCGAAAGTCAAGATCGGGGTAGCGGTAGAGAATCTCTGCTAGCACAGATTTCGGGTGCAGATTTAGATATTGCTTTTAATATTAAATACTTAATGGATGGCCTGAAAACACTTCCCACTCAGGAAATTACGATCTCGCTTAATGGCCCCCTCGAACCAGTCATTCTCACGCCTCTAGGCGGTGTCAAAATGACTTACCTCGTTATGCCCGTTCAATTAAGAAACTAGCACCAAACATCTCACCCAATTATCCGCCCACTGTAGACCAACCAGTTCGTCCCCCGTCTGTCTTCTCCTCAACCTGCCTCGCCAGTATCGATATTCACCTTAATCTGAATTTTGGGGCCGGAAGTTGCTAGGCGAATCACCATGCCATCTGTTACAGATGCTTCCTTAATAGCTGTACCATCTAAATAAGTTCCATTCGGACTGATATTTTGCAGTTGCCAACCATTATCTTCGCTCCACTGCAATTGAGCGTGGTGTCGAGAGACAACAGCACTAAATAACACTACGTGGTTATCGGTTGCCCGTCCGATACGGATAACATCTTCACAACTGAATGTCCAACTTTGTACGGGAACTGAATTGAGCAGACTTAAGAGGATGTTTGAAAAGTGGGGAGGTGGGTAAAAAAGCTCACAAGAGCATAAGCTACGAATAGAAAGTAAGTAGCAA
>NZ_PVWO01000010.1 GCF_003003845.1 Chamaesiphon polymorphus CCALA 037
GCCCCAGGTATTATGCCCTCGATGTTTGAGAACCTGCTGGTATTGGACTACAACGATCCCGCGTCATTGCAAATTTTACGCGATCGAGCCGACGATCTCGCGGCGATCTTAGTCGAACCAGTTCGCAGCCGCGATCCAGACTTACAACCCCTCGAATTTCTCCAGGATCTCCGTCGTCTCACCGAGCAGTCAGGAACTGCCTTGATCTTTGATGAAGTCGTGACTGGCTTTCGCGTTCACCCTGGCGGTGCTCAAGCTTATTTTAATATTCAGGCGGACATGGCAACCTACGGTAAGGTTGTCGGTGGCGGCTTACCAATTGGCATTGTTGCAGGTAAGACCGAATACATGGATGCCCTCGATGGTGGCTTCTGGCAGTACGGCGACAACTCGATCCCAGAAGTTGGCGTTACCTTCTTTGCAGGTACCTTCGTGCGGCATCCAATGGCTTTAGCAGCGGCGGAAGCTATCTTACATAAACTCAAAGATGGTGGCGCAGAATTACAGCGATCTTTAGCTGACAAGGTAAGTAAGTTTGCCACCCATCTCAATCAACATTTCGATCGAGTCAAAGCACCCATCAAAATCGCCCATTTCAGTTCGTTATTTTATGTTAACTATCCCCACGAATTGCCCTATGCAAATCTGCTGTTTTATCTAATGCGAGAAAAGGGCGTACATGTCTGGGATCATCGCCCCTGTTTCTTCACACTCGCGCATACAGATGAAGAGATTGAATTTATCATTCGGGCTTTTAAAGATAGCGTAGCCGAACTCCAATCCGCCGACTTTTTACCAAGTGGTGCATCTCGGTTAGTACGCAAAAGCGACGGTGATGAGCGGTTAAAAATTGACCGAAATCAGCCGCCAAAACCAGGCGCGAGATTAGGTCGCGATCCAGAAGGAAAACCCGCCTGGTATGGCCCCGATCCTAACTCCCCTGGGAAGTATTTAAAAATAGAAGAAGTAGTCTAATGGTAAATAAAATTGTTAATAGCTCAAAGAGAATTTTACGTGGATTTGTAGAGAATGCACCAATCCTGAGAGACTTCTACTACTATCATTGGCTGTTTCCCATAAATCCTAATCTTTACCGAGGAGTTTTTAGGTCTTTTGCTGAAGCTTCAGCAGCAGTTCCGGCGAGTAATCCTTCTGGCTATAACTATGATGAAATACATAATTTATCGCTCAACCAAAACTTCGGTCTTGACGAGATTGGCAAATTTAAACAGATCGATTATCCCATACTTGTATGGTTGGGAGAAATATTTAAAGATCGATCGACAGTATTCGATTTAGGTGGAAATACAGGCAATAGCTATTATGCCTATCGCAAATATCTTTCCTATCCGCCAGCAATGCAATGGTTAATCTGTGATGTCCCCGCAGCCGTTAAGGTGGGGAATGAACTATTGAAAAAATTTAGCAGCCCAGGATTGTCATACACCACCAATATTGCTGATGCTGAGGGTTTTGATATCTTTATTACCTGTGGCACTCTCCAATATTTGGAATCTTCCTTATCAGAATTATTAAGTCAACTCCAATCTAAGCCGCAGCATCTGATTATCAATCATGTTCCTTTTTACAATGGTGAAGAGTACGTCACTTTACAAAATCTGTTGATTGTTGATTCAGTTAATAAAACCCAGATAGCCTCTTACACGCCATATAAAATTCAAAATCGCACTAATTTCATAGATTCGATCGAAAAGTTAGGCTATGAATTAGCAGATAATTGGCAACAAAATCGAACCTGCTATATTCCATTTGAGCCGAAACGCTTTGTAGATGCCTATCATGGATTCTATTTCAGACTTAAAATTCAGCCATTGCATAAAATTACTTAATATCTAAAAATAGATGTGATTTATGAGCTATTCATCGATCGATCCTAATTCAAAATCGACAATTCCAGCTCCAATTATCGAACCTAACGATCCGAATTTTCAACAGAAATTCAACCAAGAGTCGTTTCAGTTTACCCATCAGCTAGCAGGACATCCTCTATTTGAAATTCCTCGCTTGGTAGAACTGGCAAATTTGGTAGTAGCAAAGGGTGGACGACAGAAAGTTCATAGTTCTGACGGGAATGTACTAGTTCATCAAAAGTGGTCGGATATGCCGTTTAAAGAACGATTTGAGGAGGCATTAGCTCAGATCGATGAATCGGGTTCGCTAATTGTAATCAAAAGTATCCAACTCGATCCAGAATACGATGCGCTGCTCGATCGGATTGTGAGCGAACTAACAATGCTAACAGGGATTAATTTGCATCAAGAAATTACATGGTTAGAAGGATATATCTTTGTCTCTTCACCACAGACAATAACTCCCTATCATCTGGATCATGAATCCAATTTTCTGTTGCAAATTCAAGGAGAAGAAGACGTTAATCTTTTTGACCAAAGAGATCGATCGGTATTAACAGAACAAGAGATAGAACATTATTTCGTTGGCGATCTGCAAGCAGCAACTTATCGGCAAGAAAACCAAAATAAAGCTAGTGTTTACCATTTAGTACCTGGACTTGCCGTACATCATCCAGCAAGAGCACCCCATTGGCTCAAAAATGGCGATCGAACTTCAGTAGCCCTGAGCATCAATTTCTGTATGCGATCTTATGACTTAGAAGCCAGAGTTTATCAAGTCAACCATTACCTCCGTAAACTGGGATTGAATCCCACACCACCAGGAAAATCTCCGCTCCAAGATAGTCTCAAGCAAGCTTTTCTCGGGATCTTTAGCAAGCACAAGCCAGACAACAAAACAGATGTTGTGTTTTCTGGGATCGATCGACTAAAAGCACCACTAAAAAATATTAAACTTTAAATGCGGTGACAATATCTGACATGAAAACAATCAAGCAAGTTTTCCGAAATTTTGTAGAAAACACACCTGTTCTTAAAGATTACTACTATTATTATTGGCTGTTTCCTAGAAATCCCAATCTTTACCGCTATGTTTTTAACTCCTTTGCTGAAGCCCTAGCGGCTGTACCAGCAGGTGCTTTAGCTGGCTATAATTATCGTGATTTTTATGAGTTAAGGCTGACAGATTTTAGCGATCTAGAACGAGTCAAGCCGAGCGATTATCCGATGCTAGTTTGGCTCAGAGAGGCTTTTACAGATAGTTCTACAGTTTTCGATCTGGGTGGCACGACTGGATATGGATATTATACATATCGTAAGTATATTTCTTTCCCTGAATCCTTGCACTGGCAAGTCTGTGAAGTACCTAAAATTGTTGAGGTCGGGAAAGAGTTGATGGAGATAATTCCTAGCTCTGGATTGAACTATACCACCAAGATGTTAGATGCTGAGGCGGAAATTTTCTTCAGTACCGGGATGTTGCAGTACTTTGAAGAGTCTCTAGCTGATATGTTGGCTAAATGGTCGGTAAAACCTCGCCATTTAGTTATCGATCGCATCCCTCTTTATGAGGGTGAAACTTACGTTACGCTGCAAAGACCTTTAATAGTTCGTCCGCAGGGTAATTTTGTTTCATATATCCCTTTCAAGATTCAAAATAGAACCAAATTCATTAATGATTTGTTAGGATTGGGTTACGAGCTAGTTGATACTTGGCAACAGGATCGCCAATGCTTTATCCCATTCCATCCAGATCGATTTGTAGATGCATTTCACGGATTTTATTTTCGACATGTATCGGTTCCAACTATATGTTCATCGGCTAAATCGTTAGCATTCAAGAGTTAAGAGGTATTATATGAGTTCATTACTTAAAAACCAACAGTCGATAGAAACTACTGTGGACTTCGATCCCTTTGCTGAGGGCGAACTACTGTTGACTGCACCTGCGACGGAATCCCAAACAGAGATTTGGGCATCGGTGCAGATGGGTAGTGATGCTAATTGTGCCTATAATGAGTCTCAAACGCTACGGTTGCGAGGAGTATTGGCTGTTGAGTCATTGCGATCGGCTCTGCAACAACTGGTGCTACGTCATGAGGCGTTGCGAACGACGATTAGCCCGGATGGAACTACGCTGTGTATCGCCGAATCCTTGGTGCTAGAAGTTCCAGAGATCGACTTGTCGGGGCTGAATGTGGCGGAGCGGGAAACTAAAGTAGCCCAGCTCCGGCTCGCAGCGGTAGAGCTACCTTTTAATTTAGAGCATGGGCCATTATTTCGATCGCAGATCGTCAAGCTCGATCCTGAAGAACATTTAGTTATTATTACTGCTCATCATATTATCTGTGATGGCTGGTCTTGGGCGGTAATGATGCCCGATCTCGGTAACTTGTATTCAGCCTTAAAACAGGGAGAAATACCAGATCTAGCGGCACCAGAACGGTTTAGTACATATGCGATCGATCGAGCCGATGCCGTCGATGATGAAGAATCGATCGCCACTGAAGCTTACTGGTTAGAACAATTTGCGGGAGCGATACCCTTGGTAGATCTACCTACGGATCGTCCCCGCCCTCCCCTGCGGACATTTAATTCGGCGCGGGAAGATTGGGATTTATCACCGATATTAGTTGCCAATCTCAAGCAACTTGGGACTAAATTTAGCTGTAGCTTTATGACAACGCTGTTGTCAGGTTTTGAAGTTTGGTTATATCGTCTGACTGGGCAGGAAGATTTGGTGGTGGGAGTTTCAGCCGCAGGACAAGCAGCCTCCGAACTTTACAACTTGGTCGGACATTGTGTAAATCTATTGCCGTTACGGAGTCAAGTGGATGGGACATCCTCCTTTAGCGAGTACCTGCAAACTCGTCGATTGGCTGTTCTCGATGCCTACGATCGTCAACAATTTACTTTTGGTAGTTTAGTTCAAAAGTTAGCAATTCCTCGCGATGCGAGTCGGATTCCGCTGGCTCCAGTATTGTTGAATATCGATCGAGCACTCGACACCAGCCAGCTACCTTTCGATGGGCTGGAAGTAGAGTTATACTCCAATCCCCGCACCTATGAAAACTTTGAATTGTTTGTCAATGCCACGGAATTTGCGGGTAAGGTAACGCTGGAATGTCAGTATAATACTAATCTGTTCGATGCCGAAACGATCCAGCGGCGGATGGCAGAATTGGAAACGCTGCTAGAAGGGATGGTTGCCGATCCAGATCGATCGATTTCAACACTACCACTATTACCAGTCTCCGAACAAAATCTATTAGCAGAGTGGAATCAAACAGGGGTATCCTATTCCCAAGCTAGCTGTATTCATCAGTTAGTAGAAGCACAAGTCGATCGCACACCTGACGAGATCGCCGTTAGTTTTGAAAACCAGCATCTCACCTACAGAGAATTAAACCAGAAAGCGAATCAACTTGCCCATTATTTGTGCGGATTGGGGGTTAAGCCAGAAACGCTGGTAGGAATTTGTTGCGATCGATCCCTAGATATGGTTTTGGGTGTACTGGGGATTCTCAAAGCTGGGGGAGCTTATGTGCCCTTAGATCCGGCTTATCCCCAAGAGCGAATCGCGTTTATGGCTGATGATGCACGGGTGCATGTATTGCTTACCCAATCACATCTTCAGGCAGATCTGCCCCCATCCTCCGCTCAGATTGTCTGTCTCGATCGAGATTGGAACGCGATCTCCGAAGTAAATAACGGATCTCAACCTCCTATCACTGGCGTTACCGCCGCAAATCTGGCTTATATTATTTACACTTCTGGCTCGACTGGCAAACCCAAAGGAGTTCAAATTCAACATGGTAGTGTCGTTAACTTACTCGAATCAATCCGCCATCAACCTGGATTAACAGATCGAGACACATTGTTATCGGTGACGACACTATCATTTGATATTGCCTCCTCAGAAGTTTTTCTACCCCTGATTGTCGGCGCACGACTCGTGTTAGTCAGTCGAGATGTTGCCGCCGATGGTATCCAACTCATCCAAGCAATGGAGGATGCCCAAGCAACGTTTATGCAGCCCACACCTGCCACTTGGCGGCTACTGCTGGAATCAGGCTGGGAGGGCAGTCCAAACTTAAAAATGGTCAGCACTGGCGAAGCATTACCGCGCGATCTGGCAGATCGACTCCTACCTAAAGGGAAAGAATTATGGAATCTGTATGGCCCGACAGAAACTACAATTTGGTCGGCAGGCTATCAGTTAGCTGCCAATGGCAAACCGATTACGATCGGTCAACCGATTGCTAATACTCAGCTTTATATTCTCGATCGCCATTTACAACCCGTACCGATCGGCGTACCGGGCGAACTACATATTGGCGGTGCCGGAATTGCGCGGGGTTATCTAAATCGTCCCGAACTCACAGCCGAGAAGTTCATCCCCAACCCCTTCAGTTCCGATCCAGATGCACGCCTGTATAAAACTGGAGATCTCGCCCGCTGGCTACCTGCTGGCGAAGTTGAATGTCTGGGGCGGATTGACTATCAGGTTAAAGTTCGCGGCTTTAGAATCGAACTAGGCGAGATCGAGGCTAATTTACTCAAATCTGATGCCATCAAAGAAGCAATTGTCATTGTCCGCGAAGATACACCTGGTGAGAAAGTTTTAGTCGGCTACTTTGTACCTGCAACGGGTACGGTTGATACTGCTTATGCCGTAATTCCTGAATTGCGTCAGTTTCTCAAGGCTAGTTTACCAGACTTCATGGTGCCGACTATTTTCATGGTAGTGGAGGCAATGCCACTAACTCCAAATGGTAAAGTCGATCGCCAAGCACTACCCAAACCTGATGCTGTCAGACGTGAATTAGCGGCAAACTACTTAGCACCGCGCAGCGAAATGGAACAGGAGATTGCCAATATTTGGGCAGAAGTCCTCAAGGTAGAACGGATTGGGATTTACGATAATTTCTTTGAGCTGGGCGGATATTCGTTACTGGCAATTCAGATCGTCTCCCGAATGCGGAAAGCCTTTAGCGTGGAAATTCTCTTACCCACTTTATTTGAAATCCCTACAATTGCCGATCTCGCGGCTCGGATCGAAACGCTACGATGGGTGTTACAGGAAGAACAATTTAGCCAGACTGGCAGCGATTATGAAGAGGGCGAGCTATGAACAAGGTTGATGAATTGCTGCTAGAACTGCGCTCTAGAGATGTTCGGGTATGGGTTGACGGCGACAAGTTGCGCTATAAAGCCCCCAAAGAAACCCTTTCGCCAGAGTTACTCGATCGAGTAAAAGTAAATAAAACCGAAATCATCGCATTTTTGCAAGATGCAACTGCCCAGGCGAACTCCCAATTACCGCCGATTGTGGCGATCGATCGCCATGATAGGTTATCTCTTTCCTTTGCGCAACAACGTCTCTGGTTCTTACATCAGTTTGAGCCAGATAGTTCGTCTAGCAACATGCCAGTGGTAGTACGGATCGAAGGATCGCTAGATGTCGATCTTTTAGCACGTAGCATTACCGAAGTATTCAGTCGTCATGAGGTGCTACGGACAACATTTCTGGCGGTAGATGGACAACCCACTGTCTCGATCGCCCCACCAACCCCGATCGACTTGCCCGTTATCGATTTACAACATCTTCCCCAACCGGAGCGGGATACAGAAGCTGCTAGGCTAGCCACAGACGAAGCTTGCGCCCCTTTCGATCTGGAAAACGGGCCGATTTTGCGGGTCAAACTGCTGCGATTGAGCGATCGAGAATCTCTATTTATCTGGAACCTACACTGTATTATTTGCGATGGTGCCTCTTCAGATATTTTCTATCAAGATTTAACCGCTATTTATGCGGCTCTTCTGGCTGGAAAGCCTGCGCCATTAAAGGATCTGCCGATTCAATATGTTGATTTTGCTCATTGGCAACGTCAGTGGCTCCAAGGCGAAGTTCTAGACTCTCAGCTCAAATATTGGCAGCAAAAATTAGCGCATCTTCCACGCTCGATCAAATTACCAACCGATCGAGTTCGTCCTCCCAATATGCAAACCTATCGGGGAGATCGCGCCGCGCGGATGTTGCCCAGAGCAATTAATACTGCCCTCAATACTCTCAGCCAAGAGATGGGTAGCACCTTGTTCATGGTGTTACTATCAGCTTTTGGGTTGCTGCTCCATCGCTATTCGATGCAAGAGGATCTATTAATTAACTTCGCCAGTGCTGGTCGCAGTCAGATGGAAACTGAAGGGTTAATTGGGTTTTTCTCTAACACTTTGCTGCTGCGAACTGACTTTGGTGGTAATCCCACATTTCGAGAATTACTGACGCGGGTGCGCCAAGAATCTTTAGGAGCATACGCTCATCAAGACATCCCATTTGAGAAGCTGATTGAAGAACTTCGCCCCGAAGAAAATCAATCCCGTTCGTCGTTATTTCAGATTAAATTTGCCCTCAATCCACCGTGGTCTGAAGGTCGAGGCATGGCTTCAGTCCACCTTCCTGACGTGACATTTACCTCATTGTTTGGCTATATTTATCACGGAAAAACTAAATACGATCTGACCTTGGTCATGCGCGAACAGGACGAAGGATTGGGCTATGTATTCGACTACAACGCCGATCTATTTGAATCCAGCACGATCGATCGGATGCTAGATCATTTCCAAAATTTGTTAGAAGGAATATTAGCAAATCCCGATCGATACCTATCGGAATTACCCCTATTATCTCTCGCCGAACAGCAACAACTGTTACAAAGTTGGGATAAAACTAAAACTTCTCGATCCGATCTTAGTTTTGTACATGAGGCATTTGAGGATTGGGTCGATCGAACTCCAGATGCGATCGCTCTAGTCTACGAACAGACACAATTAACCTATCGAGAACTCAATTGTCAGGCGAACCAACTAGCCCACTATCTAAAATCGTTAGGAGTTATTCCCGGCACACATATAGGAATTTGTCTAGAGCGATCTCCAGCCGCGCTCGTCACTTTACTCAGTATCCAAAAACTAGGAGCAACTTGCATCCCGATCGATCCGGCTACTTCAGACGCACAAATTGCCGAGATTTTAACGGATGCTCAGGCAAATATTTTAGTCATCCAATCTTCGCTCGATCGAATCATCGATAATTCAGTTAAGACGATCGATCTAGATAGTAGTTGGGAAGCGATCTCACCACAACCTCAGACATCGCCCGATTTTCACTCCACCTCCACCCAACCCGCCTACATCCTTTACCCCAGTCAGACTGACAGTAAACCGATCGGTGTGAGTATTGGGCATCAAGGCATTATCCAACTGGCTAACTTAGGCGAGGGCATCGAGCTAACCGACTCGGATGTTTCACTCCAGTCCAGTTCCCTTGCCTCTGAAGTCGCCATATTTGAAATTTGGGGCAGTTTGCTCAATGGGGCAACTATTGCCATCCTCCCTCAATACGTTTCGATCGGACAGCGGTTTAAACCGCCGCTAGTGATGCAAAGTCCGCCTACGCGGACTAACTATAGCAAAGATAACAGTTTATCCGAACTCGATGGCATCCTCTTTTCCCAATTATCTACTCTGAGCGATATCGGCAAAGTTCTACAACAGCATCGGGTAACTACTGTCTGGCTCCCAACTCGCTTACTTCACCAACTGGCGATCGAGCAAATCGAAGCCCTCAAGTCATTGCGCCAGATATTCACAGGTGGAGATGCTCTATCTCCTCAATTAGTCAAGAAACTAGCCCAAGATTTACCAGATTGCCAGTTAATTAACACCTATAGTTTGCCAGAAAATACGGGACTTACTTGCTACAATCCGGCTGTAACCCTGCCGTCTACTAACACCTCAATTTCGATCGGTCGAGCTATCGCCTATTCCCAGGCGTTGATTCTCGACAGTTATCGTCAGCCTGTGCCGATTGGCATAGTTGGCAATCTTTATATTGGTGGCGATAAACTAGCTCAGGGTTATTTTAACCGCCCCGAACTAACCGCCAGTAAATTTATTACCCATCCTTTCGATCCAAAACCGGAAGCACGCCTCTATCAGACAGGAGAACTCGCGCGGTATCTACCAGATGGCTCGATCGAAATTGTCGGACACACTGAGTCGATCGCCAAGATTTACGGCTTACAGATTGAAGTTGCCAGAATTGAAACCGCTCTGAGCCAACATCCCGACATCTGGGAATCATTAGTTGTTATGCAACCAGATTCCGCCGATCTGCAAATACTCACAGCATATATAGTACCACTGGCGAACCAAACCCTTTCGATCGCCGAAATTCACAATTTTATCAAGCAAAAAGTACCAGCTCACATGGTGCCTACTGCCTATCTCTTATTATCCGCACTACCGATTGCCGTTGATGGCACCATCAATGCCCACGCGCTACCCCTACCAGACTTATTATGCCAGCCAGAGTCAACAACCTTTGTCGCGGCTCAGGATGAGCTAGAGAGCCAGCTCACTGAGATTTGGGAGACTACTCTAAACGTTCGATCGATCGGTATTACCGACAACTTTTTTGACCTAGGGGGAAATTCCCTCACCGCTGTACGCTTATTCGCCCAGATAGCCACAACTTTCGATAAAAATCTGCCCCTATCGATCTTGTTAAAAGCCCCCACCATCGAGCAATTAGCCACAGTTATTCGTCAGGATCTAGCTTCAGAGATTTGGTCGCCCTTAGTAGAACTCCAAAAGGGTAGCTCGAAACAAGCTCTGTTTTGTATTCATGGCGGTGGATTTAACGTGCTAATTTATCGACATTTAGCTCTCAATCTCGATCCCGATTTTAGTGTTTATGGATTACAAGCGCGGGGACTGGACAACGATCGACCACTAGTCGATCGATTGGAGGAAATGGCCGCAGATTATATTAACGAAATCCAGCGCGTTCAGCCCGAAGGCCCTTATCTATTAGCAGGTCTGTCCAACGGCGGTCATATTGCCCTAGAAATGGCTCAACAGCTTCAAGCTAGGGGACAAACTGTGGCTTTAGTTGCCATGTTTGATAGCTATGGGCCAGGAGGAGTTAAGCTTTTAGCCCCCTTCCCCCGATTGTTGTCTTCGTTTTGGTATGTATTGCAGTATAGTGTGCCGAGATCGATCTTTCAATCGCAACAGTCAGGACAAAATGAGATCGCGACCAAGCTACAAAATGCGATCGATCGACTGTTTCGCTCCAGAGAAACATCGATGACTATAGAGCAAAATTCAGAGCGACATCTCGAACATCAAGACACCTTCACTGATGGATCGAATTTGCTCGATCGCAATATGAATCGTCTCAGTAGCTATGTTTTAGAACATTCTCCTTGGGCATTTTTTAGACCCTCAGCTCAACTCAAAGACAGTAAAGATTCGATTGCTAGTACGCTTAAAAAACTGGAAGAATCCTATCGCAAAGCATACAAAATCTACGCTCCTCAGCCCTATCGAGGAAAAATAACCGTCTTTCGAGCAATGGAAACCCCGCCAGGTTATCAACTAGATGCCACGTTGGGATGGAAAAAGATTGCTAAGAATGGAGTTGAAATATACAAAATACCTGGAGATCATACCTCAATTATGGAATCGCCAATTTTAGCTCAGAAAATGCAAGTTTGCATCGAACAAGCCCTCGCCAACCAATGTTTGCCATGAAACCAAGCATAAAATTATGGGCCATCTTGGGTCTACTAGCTATGGCGATTGTATTTGTTGGGCGGATTGGCTGGAAAAAATGGTTGTCGATTAAATCCGATCCATTGCCCCCTAACGCAACTGTTGCTGGCAATAGCAGTATTTTGGGCGGGCACTATTATCAAGTCTCGATTCCACCATCTCCAGAAGATAATTACCAATCAGCAGACTATCGCATATGGATTCCCCAGGATGTCCGTACAATTCGGGGTTTAATCGTCAAGCAACATGGCTGCGGCGATGCCGCAGCAGCAACAGGACTCGACCATGCTAACGACTTCCAGTGGCAATCGCTAGCTCGAAAACATCACTTTGCGCTGCTCGGTACTAAACTGCCTACGGGAAATCTTCCCTGTGAGAATTGGGCACTGATAAATTACGGTTCTGGAGCAGCTTTTGTCAAAGCACTTCATGCTTTGGCTCAAAAGAGTCAACATCCAGAACTCGAACGGGTGCCTTGGGCACTGTGGGGACATTCTGGCGGCGCAGACTGGGTAACCCAGATGCTGCAACAATATCCAGAACGTACTATTGCCGTAATTGCGGCACGAGGTGGAGCTTTTAACCTCCTCGGTACCAACCCCACATTAGTAACAACACCAGTTCTCTTTGCCCTAGGTGAGAAAGATAAAATGATTGTTAAAGAAACCCAAGATCTGCCGAAACAGGTATTTCAACGTTACCGAAAATTAGATGCATTGTGGGCATTGGCGGTAGAAGCTCAAACTGGTCATGAAACTAGCGATACCCGACAGCTATCGATTCCTTATTTAGACTCAATTCTAACATTACGGCTACCAGAGGATGGAAACGATCTCCGACCGATCGATCGATCTCAAGGTTGGCTGGGTAATATAGTTACACAGCAGGTTACTCCTGCTAATCAATCTGGTGGAAATCAGGTTGAAGTGGCTTGGCTACCGAATCAGGAAACAGCGCGCAAATGGCAGCAATATGTCACAACAGGTAAAATTTTGCCAACTCAGAAACCTATGGTACCAAATCAGGTAAAAGCTACAAGAACTGAGCCAACAACAGTCTTGCTAACTTGGAGTTATCAGCCAGATCTCGCAAATGGATTACCCTCTTTTCGGATTTATCGAAATAACTTATCGATCGCGACTTTTAAGGAACAAGGGCATAATTTTGGTGATGCCCCAGAGCAGCCAAATATAGTACTAAAGTTTCAAGACAAACAAGCTCCACTCGATGCTATTTACTCAGTGGGTGCTTTTAACGATCTAGGTGAAAGCATCTCCCAAAAAATAGAGCCGATTGGAAACAGATAAAAATTAGATAGTTTAGAACATTGTTTTATACAGGTAGATACTTCCGTGATTCATTTCTTTTCCAAATTTCTATATGTTATCCAAGGAAAATACAAAGCTCTAACCTTTCTACTATTTCTATTTATTTTGACATCTTTCTTGGAAGTAGTTGGGGTTGGTATCGTCGGACCTTTCATTTCGATCGCAACTAATCCGGTAGCGATCCATCAAAATCTTTGGGCGAGTAGCATCTATTCAGGACTGCATTTAACTTCTGATAGTCAGTTTATATCTGTCTTTGGCTTGGGGATAATCATCATATTTTACATTAAGGTATTTATTAATTTCAGTTCTCAAAAATATATCTTTGAATTTGGCTATAATCAGCAAGCAGAGATAGCTTTGAGACTTATGAAAGCATATATGACAGCTCCTTATACATTTCATCTTAAACGTAATAGTGCAGATCTGATTCAAAACATCAACAACGAAACCAATCGTTTTGCAAATGGGCTAATGATGCCATTGTTAACTTCTGTTTCTAATGCTTTAATTTCCTTGGCATTGTTATGCCTAATGATTAAGACCGATCCGCTAGCTTTTGTTACAATTATAGGAGTTTTAATGATTGCTTTCATGGGGATCTACGCATTGAAAAATCCCCTAAAACGTTGGGGGCAAGAATCCTCAGAAGCAGGTGCCAAGATCATTCAAGCCATCAATCACGGTTTAGGGGGTTTAAAGGAAACGAAAGTTATTGGGTGTGAATCTTATTTTGAAAATCAGCTACATGAGCAAGTTAAGAAGTATGGCGTAAGTACATCATTAGCTAACAGTTTCTCCAATCTGCCACGTTATATGATCGAAGCTTTTCTTGTTACTTTTCTGATTTTATTCACAATCATATTTATCAGTACTAATAAAGATCCTCAAAACCTTAATTCAGTTTTGGGAATTTTTGCTATTGCTTCCATTCGGTTATTACCATCTGTGAGTAATCTAACTTCGTCTATCAATGGCATAAGGTATAATGCATTTTCACTCGACAAAATCTATTTTGATTTCCAAGAATTAGCAAATGAAAATAATAAAATTTTAGATCTTTCTTGCGGAAGGATGGATTCCTTGAATAATAAAGAGCTGAGTTCATTTGGAGATCGAGTCTCATTAAATAACATTCACTATCGATATCCTAATGCAGCTAATATTGCCTTAGAAAACGTTTCTATGACAATTCGCAAAGGTCAATCGATTGGACTTATTGGTAAGTCTGGAGCTGGTAAAACAACGTTAGTAGATATCATTTTAGGTCTACTTGCGCCTGAGAGTGGCGATATTACGGTTGATGGTGTTTCTATATACCCAAATTTACGCTCTTGGCAAAATATGCTCGGTTACGTACCTCAATCTATTTTTTTAACTGATGATACACTACAGCAAAACATTGCTTTTGGTGTTCCTAATCATTTAATCGATCCAGACCGTCTGTGGAGAGCAGTTGAAGTAGCTCAATTATCAGATTATGTAAAACAATTGCCACAAGGATTAGAAACTAAAGTTGGCGAACGTGGAGTTCTATTATCTGGTGGACAAAGGCAACGAGTAGGGATTGCACGAGCCATTTATCACGAACGTGAAGTTTTAGTATTTGATGAAGCAACGGCTGCACTTGATAACGAAACTGAGGCATTAGTTACCGAATCAATTAAATCTTTGAGTGGTACTAAAACCATAATTATTATTGCCCATCGCCTCACGACAATAGAACATTGCGATATCATCTATCTATTAGATAAAGGCACAATCGTCAAATCTGGTAATTATGAAGAGGTTACTATGAAAAGATAAAGATTGTTAATGTTAGTTTATTAATGGAAATAAATATTATTTGTGATTAACTCATATTTAAAAAGTGAAAGATAAAAAGACAAGAAAATGAATGATTCAATTGAAGTTTTAATTATGACTGCTAGCATCAATCCTGGCAAAACTCGCGATGTGGCTATTAAAGATCCACAAGAACGCTTATTTGAATATATTGCTAGCTTAGTAGCTTGGCTTGAGCTAACTAAGATAAAGAAGATTGTTTTTTGTGAAAATACTAATTGTCAATATGATTTTAGTAGAATCATAGAATTTGCCAGTAACCAAGGAAAAACATTAGAGGTTTTGATATTTAGTGGGAATGCTAAAGCTCAAAAATATGGAAAAGGCTATGGCGAAGGCGAAATCATTAAATATGCTCTTCGACATAGCAAATACTTGAGCAATACAACGAATTTTTACAAAATAACAGGACGCCTGTTTGTCAAAAACTTTGATGAAATCCAAAGCTATCATCAGCATTTTGCGAATGTATTTCAGTATCCAGCATTTTCACCCGAACACGATCCATTTATCGGTATGTCGCCTAAAAAATCCGAAACTTTAGTAGAGCAGTTTAGACACATATTTAGATTCTTATATGTATTTTTAGGTAGAGGAAAAGGCAGAGGTCCACATGATTATACAAAGCATGTTGTCACATCATTTTATAAATCGAATGTTAATTTTTATAGAAAAAATTTAATTGACTCATACAAAAGAGTAGACGAAGAAAAAAGTTATATCATCGAACATGTGTTTTATGAAGATATTCTATACAAAGATTTTAACTTATTTTTGAAACCATTAACTATTATTGGAAGAAGTGGCTCAACCGGAGGAATATACATTGAAGGAGAAAACTATCCTGAAGAGATCGAGAAACTTGCAATGACTTTCTTACTTTAAGTATTTTATCAATAAATATATGAAAGAAGATCCTCTTATTTCTATTGCGATAGCAACATATAATGGCGAAGCATTTTTACGCGAACAGTTAGATTCGATATATAGTCAAACGTATAAAAATATTGAAATCATAGTGACAGATGATTGCTCTGTAGACTCAACACCGCAAATCCTCGAAGAATATTGTCAAAAATATGGATTAAGATATTATCTTAACGAATGCAATCTAGGTTTTTTAAAGAACTTTGAGCAAGCAATATCCTTGTGTAACGGTGAATACATTGCACTTTGCGACCAAGATGATGTTTGGATCGATCGTAAAATTGAGCTAGAGTTGAGTAGCCTTTTACAAGTTGAAAGTAGTGTTGGCAAAAATATGCCAGTATTAGTTTTTTCAGATCTTCAAATTGTAAATTCTGAAATGAAGACCATTTCTGATTTATTTTATAATCCACCAAACTTCGACCCAAATAAAACTGATTACAATCATTTGTTGGTTCAGAATGTTGTGGTAGGATGTACTGTACTTTTTAATCGATCTCTCAAAAATATTGCTCTTCCAATACCAATTGATGCAATGTATCACGATCACTGGCTGGCGATAGTAGCGTCTATTTTTGGCAAGATTAGATTTCTCGATCTCAAAACAGTTCACTATCGGCAACATCTGGAAAACTGTATTGGTGCAGGGAACAGAGAAAGTAGTTATCTTTGGGATACGCTTAAAAGAGTCATTAAACTTTTTTTATTGCCTTTTGATAATCAAAAATTTAGAGCGACTTTTGAATGTCAATTCAGGCTTTCAAGAGAAATTTGTAAGTTTAATAATCTTCCTGTCGAAATCTATGAAACATGTAATTTTTGGGGTAACTTACAAAATAGTAGTTTCTTCAGCAGAAAATATAAACTGATCGGCAAGAAATTATTGCGTCATACAATACTTGACAAAGTGGAAATGATAGTTCGATTGTGACCGGATACTTAGCATCTATTGTATTTTTAGAGTTAGATCTCTCATGACATTGGTTCTAGATTACACTATTTTCACTCTAAATATTTCACAGATTAGACGTTCAGATTTTTATCTAAACAACCATGCTATTTCCTCAAGTAAATATTCTTCTTTCCACTTTTAATGGAACACAATATCTTCGCGAACAGCTTGATAGTTTACTCAGTCAAGATTATCCAAATATATTTATTCATATTCGTGATGATGGATCGACTGATAATACCGTCGATCTACTAATGTCATATCAAGAAAAATACAGCAATATAAGAGTAACAGTGGGAGAAAATCTTGGATATATTCGCAGTTTCTTTGAGCTAGTCCATAATTGTGAAGATCGTGAAACAGAACTTTACGCATTTTGCGATCAGGATGATGTTTGGAATCCTCAGAAAATTTCGCGTGCAGTTGAGAAGATCCAAATGTCTCCAGACCCTTCAATGACTTTTTACTGTTCTCGGATGACTCTTGTAGATAGAGATATGAAATTTATTGGTGTTTCACCCAATCCAAGTCAAGTTGATTTTGGAAGTGCAATTATGGGATTTACTTATGGATGTGCAGTTGTGATCGGCAATGGAATTAAGCAAATGTTTCTTCAGGCAAGCCCAGATGATATGTTAGCGCATGACTGGTGGGCTTGTCTTATAGCCGCTGCTTTTGGACATATTGTCTATGATGTCGAACCTCAAGTTAATTATCGACAACATAGTTCCAACGCATCTGGTGGTTATAGATCGGAGTTATTACCAAGATTGAAATTTAGAATCAAGGAATTATTGGAGCGGTTATTTAAAGGAAAACCCACTGTTGATTTTCTAAATCAAGCTGAAAAATTTATCATGACGTATGATAATATACACATAGAAAAACGTTATATTATAGAAGAGCTTTTAATATTAAAAAAAGAAAATAATCAGATGGTTTCACGCTTGTGTTACATTTTTAATCCTAAATTACATGCTATTAATTCTGTAGACAATGCATTTTTAAAATTAACAATATTATTTGGCCGTCATTAATAGTAATTGCACAATACACTTAATTAATTATGGAATATTTTCGCGTTAGAAACAAGTTGTTCAATACATATCCTTCGATATTTCATCATCCAGGAAAAATCGGAGATGGAAATAGAATTATTGGGATTGTTCAGCTTAAAAAAATGTTTTTCGATCTTATTGGAGATTCAAACAATGGCTATTTTTTGGATTACAAAGAAAAGATACGTTTGAAGATACCAATATTTAATAGCAACAAAGTCAACGAAATTGCGAATAAGCTAACTGTTATATTCGTTAGTAATCTTAAAGAAATTGGTAGTGGCCCTAGAAGTTTTGACTTTTTTGGTATTCCATACCGAATGCTTGGTTCACAAGTAAATGAATGGTCATCGAACGGGCTAAAACTAGAATTTTTGCATAATGAATTACCTAGTATTAAAACCAAATACTTTATGCTTCTAGATTCTAATGATACTTTTACAATTAACAATCTTATTCAAACAATCGAGATATTTGAAACATCATTCGATTGTGAAGTCCTGCTAAATGCCGGACAAAATTTGTGGCCTCATTGGAATGACGAAATGAGAGAATATAAATTATTTTGCGATCTAATAGGCGAGAAAAACAATAGTGACCACAAATATATTAATACAGGTGCATTCATTGCAAAAACTGAATTTTATAGAGAAATGATTAAAACCTTTGATATAAATAAATCTCCATTACCTGGTGACGATCAAGCGGCATTCTATCCTTTGTATAAACAATACTATCCTAGGATTCAACTAGATTATACGTGTAAGATATTTCAATGTGAGTTTGACGAGGAATTAGAAGTCGAATCGTCTACTATGTCCTGGTATCAAAGCAATATATTAAACAGCAAATCTCTTGTCTATCCACTACTTAAAAAACATGCTGTATGGCGGAGAAGTAAGAAGGATGTATCTTGATATTTACCTGCCTTGAAAAATATTTTTACTACAACTTCTATAACTAACCTTTGGTAACTTGAAATAGATATGATGACTCCTAATGTAAATATTCTACTTTCCACTTATAATGGAATGCATTTTCTCTCCGAACAACTTGATAGTCTTTTGAAACAGGACTATCTAAATGTTTCTATTTATATTCGTGATGATGGTTCGACAGATGACACATTAAATTTATTACAAGGCTATGAAAAGAGATTTTATAATATTAAACTTATTAAAGGAGAAAACATTGGCTGGAGGAAGAGCTTTTTTGAACTGATCCAAAGCTGCGGAGATAACACAGAGGAAAGCCTATTTGCATTTTGCGATCAAGATGATGTGTGGAATTCTCAAAAAATTTCACGTGCAGTTAAGAAGATACAGCAATCTCCAGACCCTTCAATGACTCTGTATTTTTCACGTATCAGTCAAGCTACATCAAAACTAGAACCAATGTATCTTTCATCTATTCCAAGACAGATTAATTTTGGGAATGCAGTTTGTGAACCTGCTGCTTTAGGATGTGCAACTGTTTTTGGATATGGAATCAAATACCTGTTTGCTGAAGCCAATCCTAATGACATGATAGGTCATGATTGGTGGTTATACTTAATTGCAACAGCTTTCGGGCATGTAGTCTATGATGTTGAGCCACAAATTTTGCATCGAATACATAGTCAAAACGTCAGTACTCCAAGGGCTGGTTTGAAAAACTTAAAATTTAGAACTAAGCAACTATTTGAAGGATTATTCAGGCAGGAACAAACTTTTGATTTCATCGATCAGGCCGATAAGTTTGCTAAAACTTACAGTTATCTTTCTGTTGACAATAAAGTAATTGTAGAGGAACTTTTGCAGATGAAAAGTGCAGACAACATTTTACATCGGTTATTGTACATCTTCAGGTCTCAAATTCATTGCAATAATCTTCTTGATAGTTCATTTTTGAAATTGGCGATATTATTTGGTACGAACTATTGATATTTAGTAAATAATCATGAAAATATTACACCTGAGTTCCTTTGATTTGTCGGGTGGAGCAGCTCGGTCTAGCTATCGAATCCATCAGGGATTACAGGCATCTGGAATTACATCCCAAATGCTCGTTCAATTTAAATCTGGTACTGACCAGTCAGTAATCATGGCAGAAGGAAAGGTGCAGGCAAGAGCGCGATCTTTTTGTAATGGTTTAGCTCTGAAGAGTTACTCTCAATGTCAATCGATGTTTTCTCCACAGTGGTTTCCTGATGGGGTAGCTGCTAAAGTTGCTCGGATCGACCCAGATCTAGTGAATCTCAATTGGGTCTGTAATGGCTATCTTCAGGTTGAAACACTAACAAAACTGAAAAAGCCGTTGGTGTGGACGCTTCAGGATATGTGGGCATTTACTGGTGGATGTCATTACACTTTGGGATGCGATCTCTACAAAGTATCTTGTGGTAGTTGCCCACAACTACAAAGCGATCGAGAGGCAGACCTGTCGAGATCGGTCTGGCAACGCAAAGCCAAAGCTTGGCAGAATCTGAACCTAACTGTGGTTGCCCCTAGTGAGTGGATGGCAGAGTGTGCTAGATCCTCCTCCCTATTTCGAGATGTGCGGATTGAAGTCATTCCGTTTGGATTGGATACTAATATTTTTAAGCCGATCGATCCTCGCAGTGCCAGAGAGTTACTAGATTTACCACAAGATAAACAACTGATTTTGTTTGGGGCGATCGATGCAACTGGAGATACTCGCAAAGGATTTCATTTACTACAAACTGCGCTGAAGCAACTCAGTCAGGATGGTTGGAGAGATCGGCTCGAACTGGTTGTCTTCGGTTCTTCCAAGCCAGAGAAACCCCTCGATCTAGGCTTTCCGATCCATTATTTAGGTAAATTGCAAGACGATTTGTCTTTGCGAGTTGCCTATGCGGCGGCTGATGTAATGATAGCCCCCTCGATCGAAGAAGCTTTTGGGCAAACGGCTTCGGAGTCTCTCGCTTGTGGTACACCCGTTGTTGTCTTTACCAATACTGGCTTGGCGGATATCGTAGATCGCCAGCAAAATGGTTATGTTGCTGACTACTGTGACACTCAAGATCTAGCGAGGGGGATCGCTTGGGTATTGGAGGACTCAGAGCGACATCAACGCTTGCGTGTTGCTGCCCGTCACAAGGCAGAACGCGAATATGCGATGGACGTGCAAGCACATCGATACCTATCGTTGTTTCACAAAATTCTCGATCGACCCTAGCCCGATTTTAGTCATGCTTGGATCGATCGGGTGATGTCTGATGACTGCTGCGATCCTACAACATCAATAACTCGATTTCAGAACCCAAAAGTTTTCTGCCCCAATACGATGATTATGTCAAAACAATCTTCCATTGATAACATGAAATCTATTTGTTTTTATTGTAGCTATTTCACAGGGATAAACTTACCCTATTATGTTAAATGTTATTTATTAGAATTGACGAGGCATTTTAATGAATTGGTTCTCTTGACTAATAAAAAGGAAATGAGTGTAATAGATTTAACATTTCTCGATCAGCATACAATCCAATGGATGCCATGTGAAAACAAAGGATTTGATTTTGGTATGTGGTACAAAGCATTTGAAAAATATCCGATCGAAGACTATCAACAAGTCGGATTGATGAATGATTCTTGCATACTTTTCAGGAGTTTGGATCGGGTGTTTGCCACGATCGATAAAAGTGGTTGGGACTATTGTGGGATTTTAGATTCGATCGAGCTGGGGTATCATCCACAATCATATTTTATTGTTATTAGTCAAAAGGCTATTAGTCTTGTCGGAAAATATTTTAAGCAAAATGGAATAATAGAAGATTTTGAGAATGTAATCACAACATATGAAATTGGCCTCTCCAAATACCTTGTCGAACATAATTGCCAAATAGGAGCAGTTTACAATTACACAGATTTTGCTTGCAATCTCAATTGTTCTTTTCATAAAATCAAAGAATTAATAAAAGCAGGCTTTCCACTGATAAAGAAGAAAATCATTTCCCGAAATTATAGACGTTCGGAAATCGAAAATCTTGCTTCAGTCGGTTTTGATTTTCGTGCTAAAAATTATCTGAACCTGATTGAAAATTGCAACAAGAATAGTTTGCTGATAGATATGCCACTTTTGAAAAATGATTTTAATGATAAATTGATTAATCTAAAATTGTTTTTTCGGATACCATTCTGGTCAACATATTTTAAGATCAGAGCAATGGCTGCCAATTTTTATCATAAATTCATCAAATGATTTTGCCACTTGCAAGTATTTGGACTTGTTTTTGGATGGTTGTACAAACGATACAAAATTTATGATTTTCACAAAAAAAAGTCTAGAGAGATTTCCCAGGCTGATGCTATTTGACATGGATCTTGGCGGTCATCATGGTAGCTACATTCAGCACTTAATCGAATATTGGTACAAACAGGAGCTACGTGGCAGCCTGGAGATCGTTGTTCGACCAGAATTTCTTCAAATCCATAGTGACCCTGTAAAATTAGCCGCTGAGTATCAACTCTCCAACATCCAATTTACAGTCATTACTCAGGATGAAGCCAAAACTCTAAATGCGGGAAGATCGAGTCTCGATCGATTCACTCGCAATTTTCAGCGGTGGAAGTTATTTTGCAAGTATGCCACTCAGTGTAAAGCAACCCATGCTCTCCATCTATATTTCGACACCTGTGAGCTACCGTTAGCATTTGGAATTGGTGCGCCATGTCCATTTTCTGGTATCTATTTCAGACCCACATTTCATTATGGGGAATTTGAGGGCTACACACCATCCTGGCAAGATCGGCTCCAGCAATTCAAAGAAAAAATCATCCTTACTCGGGTATTGCAGCATCCTCAACTGACAACCCTATTTTGTCTCGATCCATTTGCTGTTAAACAATTCGATCGATTTCACACTCAGGTTAACGTTGTTCACTTAGCCGATCCCGTCCAACTTGAGGATCGATCTGGGATCGCCCCCGCACAACTGCAATCTCAATTGGGAATTGCCCCCAATCGCCAAATCTTGCTGCTGTTTGGCGCACTGAGCAGACGGAAAGGGATTGATGAGTTGCTCGATGCCATTTCGCTATTACCTACCGATATGTGTAGCCAGATCTGCTTGCTGCTGGTTGGTGGTACTAATGCGGTAGAACAAGCGCGAATTCAAGCTCAAGTTGCCCAAGTCTGCCAAACGCATCCAGTTCAAATCGTAGAACACTACGATTTTGTCCCTGAAGACCATGTTTCGGTTTACTTTCAACTGGCAGATATCGTCCTGACTCCCTATCAGCGGCACGTCGGGATGAGTGGCATTCTGCTGTTAGCTGCGGTAGCAGGTAAGCCTGTCTTGAGTTCTGATTATGGTTTGATGGGAGAACTGGTGCGACGTTATCAATTGGGTTTAGCGGTGGATACAACCTCACCAATCGAGATTGCCAAGGCACTGTCTCGCTGCTTAGTAGATATACCAGCAACATTGGGCGATCGATCCCAGATGCAGATATTTGTCGAACAAAACTCGATCGATCGATATGCCAGCACTATTTTTCAAAATTTAGATCGCCAGATCGATCGTACCTCTATCGAAATTGGAGCAAAATAAGATGTTAGAACAAATTTTACAAATTATTCCCACACCGCCTAACAATTCTGATGGCATCGGCGATTATGCCCTACTCTTAGCCACTCAATTCCGTAAAGATTTCCAGATCGATACCCAGTTTTTGGTTTTTCGGAATGACGTTGAGGTCGCACCATCTGTCGATGGATTTCCGATCGCCGTATTGTCAGACTATCGATCGGAAGTTTTCTGCGCTGCTATCCCCAAAAGTGTGGGAGCAATTATCGTTCATTTTAGTGCTTATCCTTATTTCAATACTAGCTTGAAAGGTACTTTTGGTGTTGATACGCCCTTCTGGTTGCCAGATGCCTTGCAATCGACGATCGAATCTCATCAATTAAAACTAATTGTGATGTTTCATGAATTGTCCAAATTGCATTGGAAACAATTTTATGTATTCGATCTTCTCAATCCAATCCACAGCATCGTCTCTCGTCAGATCGCCAAGATGGCCGATCTAGTTTTGACTAGTAGCAGTAAGTACCAATCGATATTGTCCGAATGGATCGGAGCATCTGTTACCAAAATTTCAATTTTTTCTAACATGGGCGAGCCTAATTTAGTCTTACCATTAGCAGCGCGTCAACGGCGATTGATTGTGTTTGGTGGCTCGGCTCGCGTTCGGATTTATCAAAATCATTTACCCGCGATTATTAAAACTTGTATGTTATTGGAGATTGAAGAAATTTGTGATATTGGACCGCCGCTAGATTTGTCAGCTATCGCGACTGAAGAGATCGAGTTAGTAGAGATGGGCTTTCGCTCTCAGGCTGAAATTGGCCAATTACTATCAACTGCAATTGCAGGTTGTCTCGATTATTCTCCCTTTCCTGGTAGCTTGGGTAAGTCTAGTGTCTTTGCTGCTTACTGTGCCTATGGCTTATTACCGATTTTAACAGGAGATAATAATGCACAACAAGATGGTTTATATGTAAACAAGCATTATTTAATGTCAAACGAGCGAGCGAGCGACTTGAAGATCGATGAAGTTCAAAAAATTGTTAATAATGCTCGCGAATGGTATCAAAATCATACGATTGCGGAGACAGCCAAAATATTTTATGCCTGTCTTTAAATTGTCGATTGGTATATTTTGAAGAAATCTAATCATAAAACAAAGTACATTTTTGCAAGCTAAAACATCTAGCAATTAATAGCAATCATTTAAAAGGACAACTCATGAAAAAATCATAAATAAGATAGTTAAAAACGTTTTAAAATCCATGAATATTGAGGTAAAGACATTAGATTCAATTTATCCTCAATTGGAGCAAGATCTGGGTATTGATTGTAATCTGCTAGTTAAATTAGATACCAAAGGATTCGATCTAGAAGTGCTAGCAAGCGGCAAGATAACTTTGAGTAAGGCACTCTGCTCTCAAGTTGAAGTCTCATTCGTGCCGATATATCAAAACGTACCGAGCTATCATGCCGTGCTGCAAAAATTTGAAGAATTAGGATTTTATGTGACAAATTTCTTTCCCAATATGGGTAGCGATCGAGGTCTGGCAGCAATCGACTTTGATTGCTTCATGGTTTCTAAAAATCATATTATTTAGCAATAGTTCGATTAGATAAAATTAGATTGTAATCTTGTAAAAAATATTAAGATATAAAAAATGGCTATTCCAATCGCGTTTATTATGTGTACTGAAGGCGGACAGCTCGAACGAGAGTCGCTGCTGATGGTTGAAAGCTTTCGCAAGTACACTGGCAGCTATCAAAATGCGCCAATTTATAGTTTTCAGGTACGAGAACGTAACGATGTTTCGCCAGAAACTATCGATCGGCTCAAAGCCATGAATGTCGAACATCAAAAAGTCGTTCTCAATACTAAATATCCTAACTATCCTTTAGCCAATAAGCCCTTACTCTGTGCTTATGTAGAACAAACTATCGATGCAGAGCTGCTCGTTTTTCTAGATAGCGATCTAGTCTTCTTTTCAGAACCAACAGAATTTTTATTACCACCAGAATATGATGTTGGTATTCGCCCTGAACATCATCAAATGATCGGTTCGGCAGGTTCCTCAGATCCTAATGATGAGTATTGGATACGCCTTTATAGTATTGCTGGAGTCAAAGATATCGATCGATTTGTGACGACGACAGTAGACCAGAAAAAAATTCGAGCTTTTTGGAATTCTGGGGTAGTTGTAGTTAGAAGAAATAAGGGCATTTTCACGGCATGGCAGCAGACGATCGAGCAACTTTTAGAAGAAGGTACTTCGATAACAACAGAAAATTGGTACTACGAGCAATCAGCTCTATCTGCTACTATTTGTGCGATAACCGATCGGATCTGGCATTTTTCTCCTGGCTATAATTACCCAATCCACTCTCACAATCAGCTAATAAACACAGAGCGTCGTCAAAATTTTGATGAGATTGTCTGTATTCACGATCATTTTTTCCGTTCGCGACCCGAAGCATATCGCGAACGTACTTGGGTTAAAACTCTCAAAATCATGAAAGATTTCGATCTGCGATCTGATAAATATCTGTGGCTGTATAGCTATCTTCAAGAGCATAATCCCAAGCAAAACCCAGCTCAATCATTTTTGGAAACGATTTTATTTTTGCCGATGATTAAGTATTTTTTGACTCAAAAAAAGTAAAATGATTTTATTTTTTTATTTGTAATGTTAAATAAACACAGCACGAACCAAGTCGAAATCCAAAGAGTTGCCTGGTTATTACCTGACATGGGTACGGGAGGACTTTCCTTTCAGCATCTGCTGTGCGAGTTTACCAAAGCTTTCCCACATACGATAGCTTTTACCGGACAATGGCCTGGTTACGCGGCTGGCTTTGAAAATACTTTTACAGTCAAAGTAGTTGGCGCAACTCAATACATCGAATTTGCCAAGGCATCAAATGGCTACTCGATCGGCTTTTCTGCCGCCTCGCCGCAAATTGTCAGTCAGCTATGGGAATTTAAGCCCCAGGTGATTTTTG
The DNA here is from genome assembly GCF_003003845.1 of Chamaesiphon polymorphus CCALA 037. Lineage (GTDB taxonomy): Bacteria > Cyanobacteriota > Cyanobacteriia > Cyanobacteriales > Chamaesiphonaceae > Chamaesiphon > Chamaesiphon polymorphus. The sequence continues at coordinate 26,133 of NZ_PVWO01000010.1, forward strand.
CTAACGCATTTACAGCCTGGACGGCGATCGCGCTGCTGCTTAAGCCCATCTGTCGCTGGAAGGTGATTGTCACTTATGAAGGCGGCTCGTCTGTTTATGAGAGTCCTAGTTCCAAAATTCGCTACCAAGCGCGGCGGTTGATGGCACGTTTGGCAGATGCCTTCGTGGTTAATAGTCAAGCTGGGAAATCTTACCTGCTAGATATATTAGATGTCAAACCCGATCGAGTTGTTGCTCGACCCTTTTTAGTTCCTAGCAAGCAAGCTTTACTGCAATATACCGAAGCCGAAGCACCTCAATTAGACAGTAGTCTGAAACGACCGATTTTTTTGTTTGTCGGGCAGATTATTCCCCGCAAAGGACTGAAAAATTTACTCGAAGCTTGCTCGATCTTGAAGCAGCAAGGCTATCGCGATTATACATTGGCTCTCGTGGGTGATGGCGAACAACGTCCCGAACTAGAAACCTTTGTCCGAGAGTCCGATCTAGAGCGACAAATTGTCTGGATGGGGAAAAGTCCCTATCGCTGTTTGGGTGCTTACTTTCAATTTGCCGATGTCTTTGTTTTTCCAACCTATGACGATATTTGGGGCATGGTATTAACCGAGGCGATGGCTTTTGGGAAACCTGTAATTTGCTCGACTGGCGCAGGCGCAGCAGAAATGGTGGAGGTAGCAGCTAACGGTTTTGTCTACGCACCCGATCGAGTAGATCTGTTAGTGCAATATATGACTCAATTTTTAGATAACCCAGAGTTAATCCCCGCCATGGGTAATAAATCCACACAAATTATGCTTAAAAATACTCCTGAAAGTGCAACAGCATGTTTTGTCGAGGCAATGACCGTCAGTCAAAATTAAATTTACGCCCAAAAGTAAATATGAAAAATTCAAGTATTTTTACAGATGTAACGATCTTAATGCCAAGCCGATTGGTATCTAGTCGGATGTTGGTAGCAGGTGCGAGCGTAATTTGCGCTAGTCAGTCAGGAGCGGGATCGGATCGATTTAGTTCGAGCTGTGGAGAGATGCCATGCGGGTAACGATCGTGCGACGAGTACCGGGAGCTACATTCAGCCTAGATGTCTATGCTGACAACCTCGTAGCAGCATTGAAGACTGTGCGCCCAACTTGGGAAATTATCGAAATTGCACCCATTCCTTGGAATAGCCCCGATAAACTCTGGCTATCCGGCCCAGGGATTAAAAAATATTATGAAACCTTTTGGCGACACCCTCGTGCCGTCGCCCGCTTGGAGTCGGATATCTTTCATGTCATCGACCAATGCGAGAGTCATATTGTCTACAGTCTGCTCCCAACCAAGCAGCCTGTCGTTGTCACTTGCCACGACTTAGTTCAGTTTATCTATCCAGAAATTCTCAAAGGTCTGTCCCGATGGCCAGCATTGAGTTTGGCTACTTGGAAGTATTCGGTTAGCGGCATTAAAAAAGCTGATCGGGTAATTTCTGTTTCTACTAATACAGCGCAAGATGTGACCCGCATGTTAGAGATCGATCCAGCAGCAATTACTGTCGTGCCCAACGGCATCACCACCGAATTTCGCGTGCTTCCTGCTGCCGAAGTTGCTAAGATCCGAGAACAGTATACTCGATCGCCAGATACTTTTTGCTTGCTAAATGTCGGTAGTACGCATCTGCGAAAAAATATCTCGACCATCTTGCAAGTATTAAAGGTTTTAAAGGACAAAGGATTTCCCGTCTGTCTGTGGCGAACCGGAGATAACTTTAATAAAGAGCAAAAAGCTTTTATTGCCGAACAAGACCTAGAGTCAGATATCTTCGATTTAGGCAGTCCCGATCGCGCGCGGCTAGTGCAAATTTATAACGCAGCCGATGTTCTATTAGCTCCATCCTTATATGAAGGCTTTGGCATGACAGTTGTCGAAGCAATGGCCTGTGGTACGCCAGTAATTACGTCAAATGTTTCGTCTTTGCCAGAAGTAGTAGATGATGCCGCAGTTTTAGTCGATCCCTTGAATGTAGAAGAGATCGTTGCCGCAGTTTTACAAATTAAACAAGATTCCAGCTATCGCCATAATTTAGTAGAAAAGGGATTAGCAAGAGCTAAGTTTTTTAGCTGGCACAAGACAGCAGAACAAGTGGCACGAGTCTATGAGAGTGTTCTTCAAAAATCGCATGAGTGAGTTAAGTTTGTCAAAATAAAAATTACCCTAACACATGCAAATACTAAGGAAATTAAAATGAATAAAAAGCTACTAGGTGTCGAAATTTGTCGAGGACTATCAACATATGCAGTAATATTAGTTCACTCTGGAGATGAAACTTGGGGAATTCCGATCGATCCGATTGCGATCGCTTTCCGTTCGCATTTTTATTTTGCCGTTCCATTTTTTCTGGCAACAGCATTTTATTTTATGACTGCAAAAGTAGACATTGTTTACTCTGAAAAGTTCTGGCGATCGAGAATCGAGCGAATTTTAGTTCCATATACTATTTGGAGTATTATTTTTGTTATATCCAGAGTCATAGTTTTCTCTCTTACTAATAAGACTGACAGATTGCAGCAACTCTTACAAGATCCGATCTCGATTATTTTCTTTGGTGGTGCTTCCTATCATCTTTATTTCCTGACTTTACTATTTGCAGGCACTTTACTCGTACTATTATTGCCAATTTTAGAAAATCTAAAAACCAACAAGTATGTTCTAATTTTTCTCTCGATTGTAAGCACATGCTTATATTATGCACTCGAATCTTCAGGGAACTCATTTCAATTAGGAGCGAACATTGCTTTTCAAAATTTACTGAATTCGTGGCAAATCGATTGGAGCCAATTTCCATTGCTCAGAGTAATTAGCGTAGAAATTGCTTGGACGATAAAATGCTTGCCTTACTTCTTTATCGGTCTAATATTAAATCGGTACGATCGGTTAATTAAAATACCGAGCGAGCGACGACTTATCATTGTTGTATTATCGCTCTTGCTGTTTGGAGCTAATAAATTAGAATATTTATTATTGCCAGGGATATTAACAGAAATTTTCTTGGCGTATATATTGCTGATTGTAAGTATTTACTTGTCGGACTATTTAAATAGCAATATAATTAGCGAGCTTGCTGCTAGTATCGGAGCTTGTTCGTTTGGCATCTATTTAATTCATCCCTTCATCATGAGTGTTGCCAAGTTTTTTGTAGCTAAAGTCATATCGCCAGAATTAACAAATTCTATCTCGATCGCATCGATGCTGGTGCTGTCTTTGACTTGCTTTTTTGCTTCCTGGCTAGCGATTTATTCGATTAAAAACAAGCCAATTGCTAAATATCTGCTAGGCAACTAAATAATAAAGACTAGATTTCAAAATATTTAACGTCTGATATATGACTACAAAAATGAGCTTAAGAATATGAAAGTGCTAGTCTCTGCCTATTCCTGCGAACCAGGTAAAGGCTCCGAACGCGGAGTTGGTTGGAATGTCGCTCGCGAGATCGCCAGATACCACGAAGTTTGGGTACTAACTCGACCCGATGAAAGTAAGACCGCGATCGAAGCCGAACTGGCATTAAATCCAGTCCCCAATTTACATTTTGTGTACTTTACCCTCCCCTTTTGGCAAGACAGTCTCCGCTGGGGGCAGTCTGGGCCGATGCAGTTACACTACTATCTGTGGCAAATCCAGGCGTATTTTGTTGGTAAAAAACTACATCAAGAAGTGGGATTCGATCTCACCCACCATGTTACGTTCGTCCGCTATTCTGCCCCAAGTTTTTTATCGCTGCTGCCAATCCCCTTCGTGTGGGGGCCAGTGGGCGGTGGTGAATCGGCACCACTATCTTTTTGGAAAGATTTTACTTGGAAAAACAAGCTGTACGAGATTTTGCGCTGGGGATGGAGATCGATGGGAGAATTGGACATCTTCACTCAGCTAACGGCTCAAAACAGCGCAATTGCCTATGCTACTACCGAAGATACTGCCAAACGGATCGAGAAGCTGGGTGCTCCCGTAGTCCAAATCTATTCGGCTATCGGCCTCTTGACCGCAGAAATCGAACAACTCGCGCAATCTCCACGGCTTGACACTTCGCCGCTAAGGTTAATCGGCATTGCTCGTCTGTTGCATTGGAAAGGTCTACATTTAGGGCTACGTGCCTTTGCCCAGGCCAATCTTGCTGATGCCGAATACTGGATTGTAGGAGATGGTCCAGAATTAGATCGCCTTCAAGCCTTGGCACTAGAACTGGGTATTAGTAGTCAAGTTAAGTTCTGGGGCTTATTACCTAGAGAAGAGGTTCTAACCAAACTAGGCGAGTGCTCGGTGTTAGTACATCCCAGTCTGCATGATTCAGGTGCTGGAGTATGTCTAGAAGCCATGGCTGCGGAAAAACCAGTTATCTGTCTGGATTTAGGCGGCCCAGCAGTGCAAGTTACTACAGAAACTGGCGTCAAAGTACCCGTAGATACTCCAGAGCTAGCAATAAGCAAACTAGCAGAGGCAATGGTTCGTCTCGCTGGCGATCCCGATCTGCGCCTCAAAATGGGTCGAGCCGGACAACAACGCGTGCGAGAATGCTATAACTGGGAAGCTAAAGGCAAACAGCTAGCCCAAATCTACGAGCAAATTGTTAAGGGTAAAGCAAGCGTGCAAACATCAATCACACTCAAAATAGATCCATGAGAGCGAAAAAGATCGGGAAAAAGGGTTTTTACAAAAGTAGCACGTTAGCACTTGCTGCATTTTCGACAGCTTTTTATTCTCGAATACTGTGCTCTATTACTCGGTTGCCATCAGTCCTCAATCATTTACATTTTTTGGTCGTTCCATTGACAACGGCAATTATCTTGACGACATCCCGACCGAAAGATCCCAAGCAAATTTCGAGTGTATGGATGTTATTGGCTGGCCTCTCGATCTTATTTGGAGTGATGACCGCCAGTGCACTACTCAATCAGGCCGGGGTCATTAATATAATTGTCGATTTTTCGATCCTGGGCGGGCCATTTATGCTATTGATGGCGATTGTTTGCATCCCAATGTCTGCAATCAGTTTCAACCGCTTCAGAGATTGGATTATTAATTCCTCTTACGCGAATATGGCACTGGCTTTCATTCAATGGCCGCTGCTAAAATTTAATAAAATATCTGCTGGAGGATTGGATGCAACTGATGGTATGGCTGGTGTTTTTTTTGTGTCTGGAGCGGGGAATTATGTATCGACAACTGTATCAATTTATTTCGGTATTTACCTGGTGATGTTTGCAACGACAGTCCCCTTATGGGTTAGATGGGGGACTTTATTAGCTGCTATGTTTCAATTACAATTATCTGACTCCAAGCAAGTGCTATTCGCACTTTTTTTTGGGTGGGGAATGTTAATTTTGTTGACGATGAAAGATGTTGGGAAAACACTAACTTATACGATCGCCATTATTTTGGTTGTAGCTGTGTTCTATTGGTGCATCCAAAATGTCGATGCTTTTGCAGGGTTTAAAAACTACTTGGATAAAGATGGCGTTTATGGTCCTGATGGCGAAGCAACTCGGATTAAGCCCATTGCCTTTAGTATTATTCCCACCTTTTATCAATATCCTTTGAACTGGTTGCTCGGATTAGGTCCCGGTCATACGGCTGGCCGATTGGGTGGCTGGCTGCTCAAAGAAAACTGGGCGATTCTGGGTCCGCTTGGGGCAACAATACATCCTGCTAGTCAAGCTCTGCTGAAGGCATACTATGGTAGTTGGCTAGCATTAGAATCCACCATGTTTTGTCCTCTATTTGGCTGGGCTGGGATCTGGGGGGATCTGGGAATTGTGGGATTGTGCGCTTACTTATGCCTGGGGTGGATTGTTTGGCGTTATATCTGTGTGGATAACTTGGGTAGATTTCTCCTGTTAAGTGTAGCTGGTTTCGGTTTTATTTTTACGCAAATGGAAGAGCCGGGATATATGTATTTTGTTGCTACTCTAATCGGGCTGCGGTGGCATGAAAAACGCGCTCAATCTTTAATAACCTGCTAGACAACTTAAGGTTGAGTTACACAAAGAAACACTTCAGCAAACATGTATTTTAAAAATTAAAAAGACATAACAAAAAACTCTTCAATCCTTATCGCTACTTTTCAATTTAGCTAGTTTCTCGAATTGTCATGCATATTATAGTTATTGCCTTGCACAGACCAACAGATCCTACCGGAGTTTGCCGACATGCGGCTAATCTGGCAAGATGTCTGGCTCAAACAGAGGAAGTTAGACAAATCACGTTAGTAACTGGCATTTGGCAACAACACTACTTTAAGGAGCTTTTGTTTTCAGACGCTCGAAAAATTAATGTGTTAGGCATAGATATTAAAAATACATCTGGATCGAGAAATTTTTGGTTTTTATTTGGATTACCTAATCTCATTAGAGAGCTGCATCCCGATCTGGTTCATTTGTCTTTTCCATTGCCATTTTTTCGTTGGCTATTTACTTGTCCCGTAGTGACCACAATTCACGATCTATATCCTTACAAGATTCCAGAGAATTTTGGTAAGAAGCAAGCTTTATTCAACAAAATATTTCTCCAACAGTGTATACGGAACAGTGATGCGTTAACCTGTGTTTCTCAGATCACCTTAAACGATTTAAAGCAATATTTTCCAGAAGTCATATCTAAAGCCAAACATACGCAAGTAGTTTACAACTTTGTCGATTTCGATCGAATTGAGATCGAGCAACCTAAATTGCTAAAAAATAAAGTCGAACGTCCATTTATCTTATGTGTTGGACAACATCGTAAAAACAAAAATTTTGACTTGTTGATTCAAGCCTATGCATTGCTGAGAAAGGAGCGCAGAATTGATGTGGAAATGAGCACGATCGTTGTCGGCAGTCCTGGTCCCGAAACAGAGAATCTGATGCAGTCCATTCACACACTCTCGTTGCAAGACTCTGTACTGATGCTATCTGCAATTAACGACAATGAACTTTGCTGGCTCTATCAAAACTGTCAACTAATGGTAATTCCGTCTTCGATCGAAGGATTCTGTATTCCCTTAGTAGAAGCTCTCTATTTTTCATGTAAGGTTGTTTGTTCGGATATTCCAATATTTAGAGAGATTGGTTCATCTGCTTGTACTTATTTTAATTTGAAAGGAAATACAGTTAAGAATCTGGCAGAGTCAATAAATTGCGCTTTAGAAACAGATGCTGATGCAGATAAATATGACTATTCTCGGTTTACAAAAGCAGAAATTGCAAGACAATATTTAAATTTTTACTTGAAATTAATGTGAAAATAAAATAACTGATTTAATTTATTAGACTGGTATAATTTCCTCGATCGATGAATTACATCAAGTAAGAAATGTGCAGGTTCTCCTGCTATTTTGGGTAAAATGGCCAAATTACCCGTCGCGCGATCGGATCTTCTTCTCCTGTCTTGATTTGCTGTTAGCAAGCAAAACTGACTGAAAAATTAACGCTCGTTGGGTGATTGCTAATTCACGATCTTAGAGTTAGCCATTGTGCGGAGGTGGGACTTATGACCTTTTTGTATAATGGGATGTGATTGGTATCACACATATCTCGATCGACTTTAGGATTAGTTATAATGAGTATTGTTATCAAACAGAAGGTCAAATCGATTCGCACAGATCGGGGTCAAACTCATCTCAATCAACCAATGCCCTCTCAAGATCTCAGTACCTCACTCGACCGCAATCCTAATTCCGAAGAAGGCGGCTTAGATCTCGATCGCATTGTCAAAGCGATTGGGCGTCGGCTGTGGCTCGTCGCCATCATCAATGTAGCGACGATCGCTGCTGCTGTCTCATGGGGTCGAAGTAAACCCCCTGCCTATGAAGGCAGCTTCAATATCTTGATCGAACCCGTCACCGCCGAAGCGCAAGTAGTCGAAGCGGTAACGGGTAATCGCACCAACATCGAAGCTCAAGATTTAGGTAGTGCGCAAACAGCAAAAACGACTCTCGATTATCCTACCCAAATTCAGCTATTACTCAGCGATAAAATCTTACTCCCAGTCGTTGCGAAACTCAAACCAAATCAACCAAAAATTTCTTACGAAACGCTCAGGTCATCTCTAAAGATCGATCGACTTAGAGAACAAGCCGAAACAAAGATTCTCCAAGTTCATTATCGATCGGCTTCAGAGTCTCAGACCAAACAGGTTATCGATCTAATTGCGAATGCTTACGTTCGGTATAGTTTGAGCGAACGCCAAACAAATGTGCGCAGAGCGATTCAATTTGTCGATAACCAATTACCGAACATCAAAAATCAAGTTAGCAAGCTGGAGCTGGAGTTACAGAATTTTCGCGAGCAAAATCAATTGGTCGATCCGACGCTCTTGGGAACGCAACTCGGTACTCAAATGACTACCATCCAACAGGAGCAGCAGACAACTCAAGTCAAACTCACCGAAGCAAAGCAGCTCTATAATTCCCTAGAGCAACAGATTAAACTGCAACCTCAAGGTGCGGAAGCCGCTTCGGTACTCAGCCAAGCACCTGGGTACCAACAATTAGTCAAACAACTTCAAGATCTGGATGTAGAATTACAATCTCTATCGGCAGAGTTGACCGACGAGCATCCCAAAATCATTGCCCTGCGGGAAAAACGGCTGAAATTGCTGCCACTGCTACAGGAAAAAGCGAATGCGACAGTCGGCAGCGCGCTCTCTCAAAC
>NZ_PVWO01000217.1 GCF_003003845.1 Chamaesiphon polymorphus CCALA 037
TTAAGGTTACAGGCTTGCTCATTGTCAAACTTTAACCCAATTTGACTACCTCTCTCCAAAATGAGCGAACCGTGAGTATCAATTATCAATTATCAATTCTTAAGTAACTTATGAATGGTTTCACGAACCTGTTTCAACTTGGCTGGTTTGGATAGATATTCATTAGCTCCGCAGGCTAAACATTTTTCCCGATCTCCTGGCATCGCTAGAGCTGTGAGTGCGATAATCGGGGTCTGAGCGATCGCGGGCATCTGCCGAATGTGGGCGATGGCTTGAAGTCCATCCAAACCGGGCATCTGAATATCCATTAAGATCGCATCGGGGTGGTGGATTTCTGCCAAACTAATCACTTCCAGCCCATCGTTAGCCACCAGAATATCGAAACCGGAATAAGTTAGATAGAGCAAGAAGGTTTCGATATTGGTTTTGTTATCTTCCGCCATCAAAATTAGCGGCTTTTGGCGTGGTTGGGGATTTTCGGCGGGAGCATCGAGTACTAGTGTTGCCACTGAATCCGACTCAACTAACGGCGGTAGTGGTGAAGTTAGCAGAGCCAGATTTTGGGATATTTCTGTCGGTACCCGACCTTCGCTGACTGGCTCCTCTAAATCGGCAATCGGTTCGAGAGTTGATGCTAACAGATTAACAGCCACGCGCTCTTCATCGTCACTGCACTCGCTTTGAGCTTCAGTAATAACGGGATGATGCACCCCGATTGCCTGCGATGTCACCAGCGGCGAGATGGGAGATGAAGTACCGATCGGGGTATAGGGCAAGATAATGGTAAAACAGCTACCTCGACCGAGATTACTCTGCACGCGAATGTCCCCATTTTGGGCTTCGACCAACCGCTTGACCAATGCTAAACCCAGTCCAGTGCCATTATATTGGCGGCTGAGACTACTATCGATTTGGACGAAAGATTGGAACAGTTTGGGCATATTTTCTTGAGCGATGCCGATCCCTGTATCGATCACTTTAAACTGAATAATCGATCGATCGCGATCGATATTTACTTCTAAAGTCACCCGACCGCCTGATGGTGTAAATTTAACGGCATTATTAAGGAGATTGATCAACATCTGCCGGACGCGCAGTTCGTCAACGATAATTTGGTCTTCTGCTAGTGCAATTTGAGTTTCTATCTCAATCTTTTTCTCATGTGCCAGTTGGCGCACGAAAGCTAAACTCGAATCACAAATACTGGAAATCGACGTCGGTACTGGATTTAATTCTAAGTGCCCGGATTCAATTTTAGCTAAATCTAAGATTTCGGTAATTAAATCGAGCAAGTGTTGTCCGCTTTGTTCGATCGTTGCAATCGATTTTTGTTGGAGCGTATTTAATTCTCCATAAATACTTTCTTGTAAACCTTCTGACAATCCTAAAATCGCATTCAGTGGCGTGCGTAATTCATGGCTCATAACTGCCAAAAATTCACTTTTAGCTCGATTGGCATCATCAGCCAAGCGTTGAGCTTCCTTGGCATTTTCGAGCAGTTGGGCTTGATAAAGTGCGACCCCAATATGAGTAGCTATTTGCTTGACAAAATCGATTTCCCAATCTTGCCATTCACGAGCATGGCCACATTGATGGATACATAATAGTCCCCATAATTTGTCTTTTAAATGCAAAGGTACTATCAAATTAGCGCGAATATTAAATTGTGCTAATACATCGATATGGCATTGACTCAATCCGGCGGTATAAATATCGGAGACTGCTTGAATCTGACCGGAATTATAATAAGCAGCATAGCGATCGCCAAAACAATGGTCTTCAACTTTATGACCTAAAGCTGAGAGATAGTCGGGATTGACATCTTCAGATACAAAGCTGCCGATATTATAGTTAGAACTGAGATCGAACCGAAAAATCCCCACTCGATCGGCACTCATAAAGTCGCGAACTTCTTGGGTCGTAGCTGTAAAAATTCGATTTAAATCGAGTGATTCCCGAATCTTACTAATCACACCCGCTAGGGTTTGTTGCTGCTCTTCCATTACGGGAACGCGACTGGCTTTGCTCTGAGCGATCTCGATTAGTTCGGCTTGTTGGAGTGCCGCGCCTAAGTGGGCACCAATTTGAGTCACAAAAGCGACTTCCGAGTCTTCCCAGATCCGAGGACGGGAGTGGTGATACAGACCGAGCAAGCCCCATAATTGCCGTCCGACAAATAGGGGGACGATCGTAAAAGCGCGAATATGATAACTTTCTAGTACTTCAATGTGACAGCGAGAAAGATTGGCCGTGTAGATATCATTGACGACTGATAGTTGCCGATTGCGGTAGCGTCCACCTTGAGTTTCTTGTAAATAACTATCATTCCAAGTATCTTCAGTTGCCAGGATAATCTTTTCCCAGCCAGGAGCAGTCGCATCGTATGCGCGGATAAAACCGCCACCCCAATCTTCATTAAAGCGGTAAATCGCCACTCGATCGATTTCTAGTAATTGCCGGACTTCTTGAGTAGCAGTACGAATGGTGGTTTCGACATCCCAAGCTTGTTGTAGCGTGCCCAGAATGCTGGCGATGGCCCGTTGTTGTTTGCCGATGGCGGTTGCATGTTCCAATTCAGCCGTGCGGATGTGGATCTGTTGGTTGAGATTGGCATTAAGAAGTTGCACCTGCTCGTAGAGCCGATGTTGCTTGACTGCGGCGGCAAATCGCTCGCCCAAAGCTTGCCCCAGCCGGATATCTGCTTCAGTCCATTCCTGTGCCTGTCCGGTTTTAAGTTGCCGCCATGCTTCAAAAGATTGGCGGGGTGCCATCTGACGGCGATCTGGATCGCAATTCCCCGCCCACATTAACTCCTGTTCGATGTCAGGACGAAAAATGGTCAGACAACCGATCGATTCATTACCTAATTGCAGCGGAATAATTAATAAACCGCGAATATTTGTATTGCTAAAGACGTGGATCAGAGAGCGAAATAGGGGTTCTCGATACAAATCGGCGATCGCCCAAACATTTGAATCGCGATCGCTGATTGTAGGTAATTCCGCGAGGGCATAGACAGAACGCATCCACTCTACCGACCAAGGTTTTACCTCAACTTCGCCCGCCACTGCGGAAGTGGCGGGAGTAGCTACTGATGTCAAATACTTTTGCCAGAGCAGATTTTCTTCGATATACCCTGCTCTGGGCGTGTCTAGTTCGGGCACGTCAGTCATCCGCTCTGGTTGAGTCCCACAAGTATACAGGAGCGACCATTGCTTGCTATGTTCGATCGGTCGATCGGCACTAAAATCTTGAGGTAAGTACAACCGCCCGCCAACCCCAGCAAAAATTTTGACTGTCTGTTCTAGTGCTGTTTGGAGATCTACCGTTGGCGTGGCATGAAGCACGCTGGTAACGCAATTGAGCGCGGCTTCTTGTTGGGCTTGCTCGCGCACGCGCCCAAGCAGCATCGATTGAGTAATAGCGACAGACAATCGATCGACCACATCTTGCAGTAACTCTAGATCGCCATCTGCCATAACGAGTTTTTCGCTATGATGGCAGACGAGTAATCCCCATAAGTGTTCTTGCGGCTGGAGTGAAGGTAGTGGATTGACATGGTTGGATGCCACCTCAATGACGATCGGTACTACGATCGAAGATTTTACGCCCATTGCCCGCAAATATTCGACATGACAAGGATCGATGGCTCGATAATCTGGCTGCTTGCCATCGGTGTGATGGAGTGGGATCGCCCCAATCGTTTGAGATTCTAAATCGACGATCGTCCGCGTCCGCAAGCGCAAGTATAGCTCTCGGGCATAGGATGGAATATCATCAGCAGGAAAATGGAGGTTGAGCAGCGAGGGGAATCGATCGCCATTGAGAGCTTCCGCAATTACAAAGCCGTGCAAATCTGGCTGAAACTGATAAATTTTGACGCGATCTGTCTCCAAAAAATCTCGCACTGCTGCCACAGTAGCCGACAGAATTTCTGCTAAATCTAGCGAGCGATTAATTTGAGCGGTAATCCGATTGTGGAGTCGATCTCTAGCTATCAAATTTGGTCGATCGCTACGGGGATTGGGATCGGATAAGAACGGCATCAATGGCACTCCAAAAATCTCGATGTCTGTTATTACTAGCATTCCCCACACCGAGCGATTTATCACAGAGTAGATTTGGTTAGCGGCAGGGTGTTTTGGGGCACTCTAACAGGAGTATGACTTACGACTTATTCTCATGATGCATCCATCAGCGATCGTGGCATTTCAACTAGAGTCGGCAATCGTCCGCAATCCACTGACGGTTAGTCCACAGACTAACGTCCTCGATGTCGTCGCTCGCATAACTGCGACAGATCCGCAAGTGCATGTCGATTTTGAAACCCGAGCTAGCTGCGTACTCGTTGTTGACAACCACAGGTTAGTAGGCATCTTAACCGATCGAGATATCATGCGCTCGATCGCCCAACCAGTTGTTTTAGCCGATCTCACGGTTGCTGAGGTCATGACTTCTCCCGTAATTACGCTCAATGATTCCGCATTCACAGATCTATCGGTAGCCATCGATCTTCTTTGTCAACATCACGTCCGCCACTTACCTTTACTCGACGATCGCGATCGGTTAATTGGACTGCTGACTCATGAGAGTTTGCAGCAAAGATCTCACCCTAATGAACTGTGGCGCGCGCAGATTTCTAACCTCCAACAACAACTAGCAGAGCGCGACAACCAGATCGAGCTTTTGCAACAACGCGATCGAGAATTAGCTATGTGCAACAACGAACTTTCCCGTGCTGCCCAACTCAAAGACGAATTTCTGACCAATATGAGTCACGAATTGCGAACGCCGCTCAACGCTATTTTAGGCATGACTGAGGGCTTGCAAGAAGGGATCTTTGGCGAACCTACCCCCGCCCAAACCCAGGCTGTCAAAACGATCGAAAATAGCGGCAATCACCTATTGGCATTGATTAACGATATCTTAGACATCGCTAAAATTGGAGCCGGACAAGTCGAACTAGAGTTCGCCCCAACCAATATCTGCGATTTGTGTCATTCTAGTCTTTCCTTCGTCAAACAACAGGCGATCCAAAAACGAATTCGGTTGCAGTTGCAACTCCCGCCCCGCATTCCCAATATCTCGATCGACGAACGCCGCATTCGGCAAGTGTTAATCAATCTACTCAACAATGCCGTAAAATTTACGCCAGTCGGCGGACATATCGCGCTCAACGTTTCCATTGAAGCAGACAACACGACTTCGAGTTTTATTCGGCTAGCTGTCATCGATACTGGCATTGGTATCAATAGTGGCGATCTCCAAAAGTTATTCCAGCCATTCATGCAAGTCGATACTGCGTTAAATCGCCAACATCATGGCACTGGCTTAGGTTTGGCACTAGTCAAAGGCATCGTCGAAATGCATGGCGGGAACGTGCGAGTTCGGAGCGAACTGGGGATTGGCAGTCAGTTTATTGTCGATCTGCCGATTCCCCAAGGCCAACCCGATGCCAACGGCAATATCGTCCCTCAAGTTTTAGAATTTTCCCAGCCCACGCCTCAACAAGCAGATCCCCTTTCTAGTGAGCTTTCAGGCAGAGCGTGGAAGATTTTACTTGCCGAAGATAACGAAGCAAATAGCAACAGTATGTCTAGCTTTCTCACAGCCAAAGGATATCAAACCATCTTGGCAAAGAATGGTCTAGAAGCAATTAATTTGGCTCAATCCCAACTGCCAGACTTGATTTTAATGGATATTCAAATGCCCAAAATGAGCGGAATTGACGCGATTTCTCATCTACGCAATCATCCCCAAACTAGCGATATTCCGATCGTTGCTGTTACAGCTTTAGCCATGAGTGGCGATCGTGAAAAATGCCTTAATGCTGGCGCGAGCGAGTATTTAACCAAGCCAGTTAAACTCAAACAACTGATAACTATCATTCAACAATTTTTAAGTATAGATCGGACAAATCGCTAATTATGAAAAAATACTCGATTTTAGTCATTGATGACGAACCCAATAATTTTGAAGTAATTGAAACATTCCTTGCTGATGAGAATTATGAGGTTTATTATACAAGTAATGGCAAAGAAGCACTCGCGAATCTAGATACATTTAATCCCGATCTAATTCTATTAGATTTGATGATGCCAGTTATGGATGGCTTAGAAGTATGTCGCAGCATCAAATTAATGCGAAAATGGCGATCGATTCCGATTATCATGGTGACTTCGGCTGGTGGTAAATTAACTTTGTCTCAATGTTTAGAGGCAGGTGCAGACGACTTTATCCATAAACCAGTCGATCGACTAGAACTTCAGGCTAGAGTTAAGTCCATGGTGCGGATTAAGAAACAGTTCGATCGCATCGAATCGTTATCTAAGCTTCAACAAAATAGTATTTCTGCACTAGAGAGTGATTTCGGAGAATTAGTTGAAGATTTAGCTCTAGGATTTGTTAATGAATTAAATGCTCCCTTGAATAATATTCAAATCCAACTTAGAGATTTATACGAAAATTTAGATCTGTTTAGCAAAAAACAGGCGGATTATTCAATAGATTTGGCGATTAAATCAGCGGTCAATCTTCAAAAAACAACATATAAATTCTGGAATTATCTGGATTTTGCAATCGAAAGAAAAGAAGCGAGCAGCAATGAAATATGTGATATCAAAGAAATTATAGAGCAGATCTCGCTCATTCAAACTCAATGGGTAAATAGAGAAAGTAACTTGAAGTTAGATGTCGATCGCACCGATGTTGCCCTCTTGCACAAGCATTGTGAGTGGATTATCAAAGAATTGTTAGATAATGCAATTAAGTTCTCCACCCCTAGCGTACCGATTCAGATTTGCGGTCGGGCGATTGATGGGTCGTTTCATCTGTGGGTTAATAACAATCCATCTGCTATTCCGTTCGATTTATCTCTCGATGGCCTCGCAGCCGATCGCCAAGAATTAGGAGTAGGTTTGAAAATTGTCACGAAGATAGTTGACATGTACGATGGTCTTTTTAGCATGAGTAATAACAATTACAACGAGACAACCGTCCATCTCACACTCCCATTGGCTCATCAGCAGCACGAGGAATCGTAACAGATCTATCGATCTAAGTCTATTTTCTCTGTGACAAACCAAAAACAATTAATCTGATAACGCTTGCCTCCTGTTACCTAACATTTAGGACACTACCGAGCTGAGGCATGATTTTTTGATGTTTGTTTGGTGTGGCCGATTGGTGTAATGTCAATTATTTGTATTCCCCCTCTATCTATATTCGTATCCCCCCATAGAACAAAGCCAAATTCCGCAGCCTTACGATCGCACCAATGACGCTGACGAAAATTATGGCTGAAAACTGTTGCTGTTCAATCCCCACTACTTATCGAAAACCGCTACACTAAGAGCTGTCAAATTAACCTAGATGTGCGGCTTCCACCATCGCCAACGAGTGGCGATCCATTTACCAGAGGTCGATCGCTCATAGATCCTGACAATTCAAACCCGATCGACAGATCCGTCAGCTAGAGCACAGTTATCTGCCCAGCCCGCACGGATAGCTCTAAAATAGAAGATATTTCCCGTTGGTGAGTTCTCTTTCTGGAGGCTCGGATTTTTAACATCGAACTTTAATCTCAGCGGTTTTCACAGCCCTACCACATTACTCAATGCGACTATCTGATTTTGACAAAGTACCAGAAAATGAATTGACCGATCTCCAAGCAACTGAAGAATCAAATTCGGGATTGCCAATTGATGTGGTAACGGCAACTGGGGAGGAGAATGTGGCACCAGAAACCCAAGCAGAGAGCCTAGCTCCCGAACCAGGATTTTTAGCAGTGCTCAAAAATCGCAACTTTGTCACGATGTGGAGCGGGCAGATTTTCTCCCAACTAGCCGATAAAGTCTATGTGGTATTGATGATCGCGATTATTGAAAGTCAATTTCAATCAGAAAATCAGAGTATTAGTGGTTGGGTATCGGCGATTATGATTGCCAATACAATTCCAGCGGTGCTATTTGGCTCTCTGGCTGGGGTATTTGTCGATCGATGGCATAAGAAAGAGGTATTGGTCAGTACCAACCTTCTACGCGGAATTTTGGTACTCTCAGTACCATTTTTATTGTGGTTGACCAATGGGCAAGTACTTGCCAATTTACCATTAGGGTTTGAAATTCTGCTAGCAGTGACTTTTTTGGTGTCTACACTGGGTCAATTTTTCGCCCCTGCCGAACAAGCAACGATCTCGATGATTGTAGATAAGCCAAATCTACTCGCCGCCAATTCCCTTTACACTACAACGGCTATGGGTTCGCTGATTGTCGGATTTGCCATCGGCGAGCCAATTTTAGCTCTTGCCGATAGTTTTGGTGCCAGCGTTGGCTTGGGCGTAAATATTGGTAAAGAATTATTAGTCGGCACTAGTTATGCCATTGCGGGGATTTTGCTAATTGTCATGCGCACTGGCGAAACCAAACAGATTCTCACTGGCGATGAGCCACATGTTTTAGCAGATTTGCGCGATGGCATCCGCTATCTGGGAGAGCACAAACAAATTAAAGGTGCATTGATTCAATTGGTTGTCTTACAATCGATTATTGCCTCGATGACCGTAGTCGCCGTGCGGATGGCCGAACTATTGCCGGAAATTAAAGCTTCCCAATTTGGATTTCTCTTGGCGGCTGGGGGTGTCGGGCTGGCACTGGGTGCGGTAGGATTGAGTTACCTCGATCGACGATTTTCTCGCGATCGATTGAGTTTGTATGGTTCGATCGGTGTAGCAGCCTCTTTAGTGGGGTTATCATTTTCCCACTCGCTGTGGTTGAGTTTATTATGCTTGGTCGGTATGGGTGTATTTAGTGCCAGTGTCTTGATTCCCATGCAGACGACCATCCAAAGCGAAACTCCAGAAGAAATGCGCGGTAAGGTATTCGGACTGCAAAATAATGCCATCAACATCGCCTTGAGTTTGCCTCTAGCCCTCACTGGTATCGCCGAAACCGCTCTAGGCGTACCAACCGTGTTACTATGCTTGGCCGCAATCTCCGCGATCGGTGGTATCTTCACTCAAAAGTATAATGCAGTTGATAGTCGATAGTCGAACGTCGATCGGGAGAGTAATGCATCGATCTTCCGTCCATTACCC
>NZ_PVWO01000218.1 GCF_003003845.1 Chamaesiphon polymorphus CCALA 037
GAGATGTGTATAAGAGACAGGTCAAATTCAACAAATCTTGAGCGGTAGCGTCCTCACCTCAATTTTCGCTGGTCTGTTTTCGCTCCTCAATCTGGGATTGCTCGTCTATTACAACAGCAGCCTAGCCCTACTCGCGATCGTCATTGCCCTCATTTACATAGTCATTACACTGGTTTCCGGCGTGCTCACCCTGCGGAAAATGCGTCCGCTCTCCGAGCAGGAGGGCATTCTCCTGGGGATGATGGTGCAAATGATTAACGGGGTACCCAAACTCCGCGTTGCTGGCGCAGAAGCCCGTGCCTTTGCTTACTGGGGCAAAGAGTATCGCCAACAACTCCACCTGACGCTCGGCACCCAGCAGATCGAAGATGTGTTGGCAGCCATTAATAGCGTCCTACCCCCACTTACCAATGTCCTGATTTTCTGCGCTGCCACTCAAATGCTCCAACAGCAAGACAGTAACTTTTCCCTGGGCAGCTTCTTTTCCTTTAATGCGGCATTTGGCAGCTTCATTAGCGGCGCAGCCAGTCTCAGCAAAACCATTGTCGATAGTTTGGGGGTTATTCCCTTATGGGAACGGGCACAGCCCATTCTGGATGCCGCTCCTGAAGTCGATCGGCACCAGCGAGATCCCGGTAAACTCTCCGGTCAGTTGGCGATCGAAAGCGTTAATTTCCGTTATCAGCCAGCAGGTCAACTCATTCTCCAAGATGTCAGTCTCCATGCGGAACCGGGCGAATTTATTGCAATTGTCGGGCCGTCTGGAAGTGGTAAATCAACACTATTACGCTTACTCTTGGGGTTCGAGCAGCCGGAATCCGGTAGAGTTGTCTATGATGGTCGAGATTTAGCTGGGCTAGACGTACATAGCGTGCGGCGACAGCTTGGTGTTGTCTTACAAAATGGACGGTTAAACTCTGCATCCATTTTTGACAACATCGTCGGCAATTCTCTCACCACCTTAGAAGAAGCCTGGGAAGCAGCAGCGCGGGCTGGATTGGCCGCAGATATTCAAGCCATGCCGATGGGAATGCACACGGTAGTCAGTGAAGGAGGTGCTAATCTATCTGGCGGGCAGCGTCAGCGATTGCAGATCGCTCGCGCCCTAGCACTCAAACCCAAAATTCTCCTCTTCGATGAAGCGACCAGTGCTTTGGATAATCAGACTCAAGCGATGGTGAGCGCAAGTTTAGGTTTGCTGAACGTGACCCGAATTGCGATCGCCCATCGTCTGAGTACCATTCGCAACGCCGATCGCATTTATGTCCTCGATCGTGGCCGCATCGTCCAATCAGGCAATTTTACGGAACTGGCTCATCAGCAAGGACTATTCGCTCGACTAATCGATCGACAAACTGCTTAATTGACTGTTTTCCTCGATCCTAAATAGGCGTTGTGACGGAATACGCCCAAAAACCTACAAGATGAGGTTGCAACCCTTGCTCTGAGACAAATTCAAAATCTGCAATTTGGGCGGTCTTGACTTAAAATTTCAATGAAATAGTGAATGTAAAAGATGTCTCACCACCTGCCAAGAAAACAACCTCAAGGCGTGTCGGACAGCGCAATCCACAACGAGATCCAGTTGGCTGAGATTGTTGCGGGTGAACTATTTTTATAGGAGGTACTTATGCTTGTGAAGCATAACCTGGCGTAGACAGCCATTTTATGGGTAAAGTGACAACATCGCATGGCAAAATAGTAGAAGATTACCGATTTTTCGATCGGTAATCTTCTACTATTTGTAAGATTGAATTTAGCTAGCTACCAACCATCGCCGCAGCCGCCGTGGTGTGCATATAATGTTCTACCAACGAAATTAGTGCGATCGCAACCGATTCGCCGTCAGCGGCATTTACGAGCACGATCGGCGGTTGTTGGGTAAAATCTTTATAAACCAACGCCAGGGGGGTTTTCCCCCCGCCGATTCATAAAATTCATAATCCGCCGTGCGTGATGAAACTCACTGGGACGGTGAGCGGCAATCAACAATACGTAAGCATGAGCGCGCTCGATTAAGATTTCCCACATAAAGTCAAACCGAGTTTGACCGGGAGTCCCATAAATATGTAATGCCATCTCTTCCCCAAATTGAAGAGTTCCAAAATCCATGGCAACAGTGGTATTTTGTTTGAGATCTGCGACCTCATCTGTCGCGCGTCTGTCGGTGTCAACAACTTCGATCTCACTCACAGAGCGAATAAAGGTGGTTTTACCCGCCCCTACCGTACCTGTGACAACTAGATTCATAATTTCCATGATTTGTCTAACCCTTTTTCTTCAGAAAGCCCATTAAATTACTCAGAAACGAAGCCGAGACCGGAACGGTCGCGTTCCCACCCCCCACGCAGACAGGGGTTGGAGTTTCCACATCTTGGTTGCGATCGGGTTGAATCGGCTCGGCACAAACTTCTTGTACTAACCCGATCGAACTTAAGCGAAAGCCGATTTGTTGGACTGTAGTGCTATCTAATCCTAATTTTTGAGCAATTTTAGAAATCGACAACTCTCCCAAACATAAGTTCCAGACTTTAAATTCTTGGCTATCGAGTCGCAAGCCATTTGGTTCGGAGGATAGTCGTTGCAGTGCAGATTCTGGATCGGGTAATTTGGCACTCAAACCGCGCCAATCCTTTAACATTCTCATGCCTAGTAATGCAACTTCTTTGGCATTCAAGCTCAATCCAGTCATCTCAGCATAACTCAAAGGTGCTTGCGGATCGAACTTAAATCGTCCGTGATGGATTTCAAATAACTTGCAGGCAGTAGCGACGACTTGCGAGTTAAACATTAATGTTAACTGCTCGGTATTAATCAGATTGACAGATTTGAGATAGGTGCCCAATGGTTGACGGAGTAGATGCATCTGAGTTTCTATTTGAGCGGCCTTTTCTGGCTTCAGCCACCGTCGTTGCTCCATCATTTTGAGCAAGCCTCGATCCTGGATGCCACTGCTGTTGGCGACAGACATAATTCGCCCGCCTTGAAATGAGAGGTAATAAGTATCGCTGAGCGATCGGATCGCTCCACGCTCTGGTTCGATCGAGAGTAAGCCTGATTTATTACCTTCTTGCACGAAATGGAAGATTTCGGCTAAGGAATATTCTGATAAATAGCCAGCTAAGGACATTTATATCTCCAACTTAAATAATTAATAACAGCAAATATCTATGATTTAAAAAATATAGAACACTACTAAAAGAAGTATACCCATTTGCCTTATGGCAAATATCGATTCTATACCAATTAATTAAATTTAAATTGGACGAGCGTCACAACGCGATGGCGATTTTTATCTGTTTAGTAAAGGCTGCGTATTTATACCGATCTAAATCATCGATTTATCTATAATATTTTTCGTCCATACCCTCAAACCCCCCAAATTTGGAGGGTCTGCGATCTGGGCGGAGTGGCATAAACACCAGCACGACAAATTAAATTAACTTGCCGTAAGTGTTGGTAGATATGGTGTAGGTAGATATAGCGATAACTAGTTTAGTGCAGCTTTAATTTCGGTAACTGCGCGTTTGATATCTAGCATCAAGAGTCCTTGCTTAGCAGACTGATTTGCCAAAACTAAAAAGACAGCATCTTCGCCACAACCGATGAGAATGCCATAACCATCAGCACCTTCGACCATGATTTTTTCAACATTACCACGGGATAATTCTTTACCAATGCGTTCGCCGAGGGAGAGCATTGCCGCAGACATCGCCGAAGTCCGTTCTTCATCCATTGCACCAGGTAGGCTAGATGCTAATGGTAAGCCATCGTGGGATACCAAGGCTGCACCTTGCACATCCGCAGTACCCGAAACAAAATTCTGTAAAATGCCGCCGATTTTACTTGCGCCCATAATATCCTCTAAGTAATTAATGTAGTTAGGTTGATAATTTAATCCCGATCGATCTTGACTAGAGAGACGTAAATTCAAATACGTCGTGAGTACCACCACGCAAGACGGATTCGGTATGAATCCCGCGTAGTTTTCTACCAGTGACTTCGCTCAAGGCACCCCAAACTGCACCCATGGTGAAAGTACATTTGCGATCGGAACCTTGAGGTTCGCCCGCAGAGCAGACAGTTTCCGAGCAATAAACTTTGATAACATCGCCTTCTTCGACAATTTTATCGACAGCAGTCAGGTGAGTACCATTAGCACCGATTGCTTCATTTAATTTAGCTGCAATGACACTTAAATCTTGGGTAGCACCGGATAAACCCAATTCTTTAGCTAAATTTTTACCGCGTTCGCGGCCAGCAGAAATCAAGGCGATCGCTGTCGCTTTTTCGCCGAGAGCTTCTTCCATACCAGTAATAACTGCTTTGAAACAAACAATGCTACTAAATTGACCTAAAGTTGGGCGACTAGCAAGTGTATCTGACATATTCAATAAATCCGTTTGAGATGATAGATAATCGATCGAATCTGCTAGGTCTGAGTACCTAGATTTACCGCATGGCAACCAGTTAGCGGAATAACATTCGGTTATTTCAAACTAGCCCTCACATTACTATTCCCAGTTAACAACCGTTTCTAACATCGATCTGCAAGTTTTTTTCAGATACGGTTACTTAACGATCTTGGCAGATCGGACAAGCTATAAAAGCCATGCAGTGCCCGAATTAAAGTGATGAAAAAACTATGAAATTTAGGCGATCGTTGTAAATTTATGCTAGTTAGATTCGCTACTACAAATGAGCGTCAAAAGTCATAATTTGCGATAAATATAGTTACGATCGTAGTGCTAAACTTTCAAAGAGTTAGCTCACATCTTTGATTTTTTGAGAGGGGGTAACGGGGAGCGAAAAGTGCGCGATCGAGGTTTCCCCTGTCTTGTCTTGTCTTGTCTTGTCTTGTCTTGATGCATCAAACGGGAGGTTTCCTCCCGTTTAATGCGTCGCTGTCACGCTCTCTCGGTCGGGAAACCCAACCGAGGTGTGCAGCAAGTGAAGTATCTTTTCAAGACAAGATTGATGTTAGTTAAATGAGTGCCAACTTACAGCAAATTCCATTCAAATGAACCACAAGGGTAGGGTGTGTTATCGCGCAGCGTAACGCACCATCTGGGATTCGAGTGTGGCAGATTAGATCGCAAACTGCTGTAATTGAGACGATCGACTACCCCTTTTTCTTGAGGAATCCCACGAGTTTGCTCAAAAAGGAGGCAGACACAGGCGCAATTGCGACCGGAGTGTCCACTGCACTTTGTTGTGGCAGCGCAATTGCTGGTGCTGAGATTTCTCGGATTAAATCGATCGCACACAGCCGGAAACTAATCTGTCGCACTCGATCGATCTCTAACCCCAATCTTGCGGCGATATCGGCGATCGAGATTTCACCTACAGCCAGTTGCCAGACTTTAGATTCTTGAGTATCCAGTCGCAAATCTGGCGGTGTGTCACAAATTCGTTGGAGTGTAGATTCGGGAGCGGGCAATTTAGCCGTTAAACTACTCCAATCTCGGAGCATTCTCAGTCCCCACAAGCACACCTCTTGGGCTGTCAGGCTAATTCCAGTCATTTCAGCATAACTTAATGGGGCTTGCGAATCGAAGTTAAACCGCCCGTAATGAGTTTCTCCAAACAGTTTGCAGATATTAGCAACTACTTGTGAGTCAAAGAGCAACCGCAGTTGCTCGGCATCGAGCGAGTTGCAAGCTTTGAGATAAGTACCTAATGGTTGTCGGAGTTTGTTAACCTCAAGCGATAACCTGGCAATCTGCTCTGGAGTAAGCCAGCGTCTTTGCTCCATCATCTTGAGTAAGCCGCGATCCTCCAATCCATGTCCGTAATTTACAGACACGATCCTTCCGGTTTGGAACCAGATGTAATAAGAATTGTCCACAGAGCGGCTAAAGCACCGATCTGATTCGATCGATAACAATCCCGTTTTACTATCTTCGCGGACTAAATTAAAAATTTCGGGCAGAGAATAGTCTGATAAATAGCCAGTTAGGGACATTTAGATATCTCCAATATCGCTCAGAGCGAGTAAATATTTAGCTGATACAAAGACAGGTTCCAGCTTGCACTCGCTGAGGACTAATTGGTGGGTGCAGGCTGGCAATAACTTCTAACTCGATCGTCTTCTCCACTTATAACTCGATCGATAGCAATTGGTGCGATCTAGATTACTCGACAGTTGTGAATTCAAACACATCGTGAGTACCACCGCGTAAGACCGATTCGGTATGAATGCCACGTAACTTTTTACCCGTAATTTCACTGAGTGCGCCCCAAATAGCACCCATCGTAAAAGTACATTTGCGATCGGAACCTTGAGGTTCGCCAGCAGTACAGACGGTTTCCGAGCAATACACCCGAATCACATCACCTGCTTGGGCGATTTTATCGACAGCCGTTAAACGAGTACCCTCACTCCCAACTGCCCGATTTAACAGCTCGGCAATAGTAATAAAATCCTCACTAGAGTTGGATAAGCCCAGATCTTTAACTAAGTTTTTACCCCGCGTGCGCCCAGCCGCAATCAACGCGATCGCGGTGGCTTTTTCGCCCAGAGCTTCTTCCATGCCAGTAATTACTGATTTGAAGCAAACAATACTAATAAAGTCCCCTAATTGGGGACGGCTGGCGATCGGATTTGACATATTATTAAGTTGGTTAGGATTGTCGATCTAAATACAAAACTGCTCGATCTCACACCAGAGATATGTCCTGAGTTTGGCCATGGGGCTGCTGACGATCGGTCGTGTTTCGATCGTCTCTGCGCTAGTATTCCCACTGGCAGACAATTTGCTAACAACAACCTCAACAATTAGCTCTCGGCGTTGCTGGATTAAGGTATAATTCTCAGTTTTTACAGCAAAATTATTCCTCTTCTCCCCGCTCCCCGCTGTCTTGATGCGCTTAACCGTCTGGAAACCAGACGAGCGCGCATCGCTCCCCGCTCTCCTCTCCATCTCTTTCATACCCAGATCCAGCAACGCCTAGCTCTCTTTAGACATGGCGTCGCTCTGGCAGATCTCCTGTCCAGATTGCGATCGAATTGACATCTCCTAATCTCGAATCCTCAGTTATTATAGAATTGTAAAGTTTTATCCCTTCAGGTATAAATGGAATTCCTATCATTAGAGACAATCCAGGAACTGGCAACTCAATACGGATATCTCGCTGTCTTCGTAGGCATTCTGTTAGAAAATTTGGGGATTCCATTGCCTGGTGAAACCATCACGATTGTGGGTGGTTTTTTGGCTGGGAGTGGCGAACTCAATTATTGGCTCGTCTTGGCATGTGCGGCGATGGGAGCTTTCTTGGGCGGTATCTGTGGCTACTTCGTCGGTAAGTCTGGTGGCTGGAAACTAATCGTTGCTGGCGCAAAACTCTTCCGCGTCCAGGAGATTCAGTTGGAAGAGATGAAGACCAAATTTAGTGACAATGCTGTTAAAGCCGTCTTCTTCGGTCGATTTATTGCCATTCTGCGGATCTTTTCGAGTCCAATGGCAGGTGTAGTTGAGATGCCTTTTGGTAAGTTTTTGGCTGTCAATTTGGCTGGTGCTGTGACTTGGGCGAGCGTAATGACGACACTCGCCTTTGTTGTTGGCAAGGTAGTCTCGCTCGAACAGTTGCTAGAGTGGGTGAGTAAGTTCGCTATCTTAGCTCTGTTAATCGCGATCGGGTTTATTACTATCCCGCTCTGGCTGGAATCTCGGAGTATCAAGTCGGGAGAAGGCGAGTAGATAAGGGTGGGGAGTTGGGAGTTGGGAGTTGGAAATTGGGATTGGTGGGGAGTGTGAATTTTGGATTGAAAATTGGGTGTTGCTGGTTTGAGGCACGATCTCTGCTCGTGCAACATAATTATTTCTCTTCCCCGCTCCTAACTCCCAACTCCCAACTCCCCGCTCCCAACTCCCAACTCTACCTGTAAAATTGACATGAAGATCGCAACTGAATATCTATGAACTGTCATCAATGTGGGGGCACGATCGCTCTAACCGATCGCTTTTGTGAAGAATGCGGGGCAAGTCTGACGACGAACCCCAGTCCCCAGTCGATCGACAGTAGTTGTCAGAAATGCGGTGCGTCACCGAGCAAAATCGACAGCGACAGATATTGCATAGAATGCGGATTTCGTCAAGTAGCAATCTCGAACGATCTCGTCGAACTCGCTCTTGCCACCAATTTTGCAGGAGCTAGCGATCGCGGACGCAGACACCATCAAAATGAAGATGCGATCGCCCTCAAAATCCTCGCCCCCGATACATATATTTTTGTCCTCTGCGACGGCGTATCTAGCTCCCAACATCCCGAACTGGCCTCTAGAGCTGCCGTAAATGCCTGTATTGAAGCGATCGAACTTGCCCTCTGTCGCGATCTAGCGCAGCCAGATACAGCCATTGAAATTGGTGTCAATGCCGCACTCCAAGCTGTTGCGACAATCCCGATCGATCCGACATCAGAGATCGATCCCTCCTCCACGACGATCGTTACCGCGATCGTCCGCGACCAGATCGCCACAATTGGCTGGTTGGGCGACAGTCGCGCCTACTGGCTCGCGCCCGAAAAATCCCTCCAGCTCACGCAAGATGACTCCTGGATGCGCGATGCGATCGAGTCGGGTATGTATACCCCCGCCGAAGCCGAAGCATCCCCCTACGCTCATGCGATCGTCCGCTGGCTCGGTGCCGACACCGCCGATGATGGTGTGCCCAATCTCACAACTTTTACCATCCCTAGCAACAGTTATTTACTCCTGTGTACCGATGGCTTGTGGAATTACGCCCCAGATTCCGCATACCTTTACCATACGCTCAAACAATCGCCAGCATCCGATCCGCTCTCGATCGTCCGTCACCTCATCGGCTATGCCAATCAACAAGGCGGTCAAGATAATATTACCGTGGCTGTTCTGGCGATCGATTAAATGAATTGAGAATTGAGAATTGCGGATGCAATCACGTCGTTGAGTGTGTTGGGTTTCTATCCCCTATCCC
>NZ_PVWO01000011.1 GCF_003003845.1 Chamaesiphon polymorphus CCALA 037
GGAGTGGGGCGCGGGGAGCGGGGGAGTTAAATTTGACTGAGCAAGTATACCTTTCCCCTTTCCCCGTTAACCTTTCCCCCTGACTTTTGATGTCGATCGATCTGAAAAGATAATCTAGAATCTAGACTAAAACTTGTTGCCAATCGAGACGATCGAGTGTTTGGGAGCGTTCGAGGGCGCGCTCGAAGCTGTCTAATTTGGCTTCGATGGTGAAAGGTTCGCCGACGTAGCCTTGAACTGATTCTTGGGTCTTGAGGCCGTTACCTGTGATGTAAACTACGGTAGTTTCATCGGGGTTAATTTTACCTGCTTCGACGAGTTTTTTGAGGACGGCAATTGTCGTACCGCCAGCAGTTTCGGTGAAGATACCTTCAGTTTCGGCGAGAAGTTTCATGCCTTCGATGATTTCTTCATCGGTAACGGATTCGATATTACCGTTAGTTTTGCGTGCGAGTTCGAGTGCGTAGATGCCGTCTGCTGGGTTGCCGATGGCGATCGATTTGGCGATCGTGTTGGGCTTAACTGGAGTGACAAAATCGCGACCTTCGGCGTATGCTTGAGCGATCGGCGAACAACCTTCAGCCTGCGCGCCGCTGAAGCGAACTGGTTTATCTTCTACCAAGCCGACTTTGACAAATTCTTGGAAACCTTTGTGAATCTTGTTAAATAGGGAGCCAGACGCTAAGGGCGCGACGATGTGATCTGGCAATTGCCAGCCTAATTGTTCGGCAACTTCATAACCGAGAGTTTTGGAACCTTCGGAGTAGTAAGGGCGCAGGTTGATGTTGACAAATCCCCAACCGTATGTATTGGCAACTTCACAACACAGGCGGTTGACTTGATCGTAGTTACCTTGGACGGCCATGACAGTTGGGCCGTAAATTACCGTACCCAGTACTTTACCTGCTTCTAAGTCAGCGGGGATGAATACACAACAGTCCAATCCAGCATGAGCGGCGATCGCTGCGGTGGAGTTGGCTAAGTTACCAGTACTAGCGCAAGAAATAGTCGAGAAGCCGAATTCTTTAGCTTTGGAAAGTGCGACAGATACCACCCGATCCTTGAAGCTCAAGGTGGGCATGTTTACGGCGTCATTTTTGATGTAGAGATTTTTAAGGCCGAGGCGACGTGCCAACCGATTGGCTTTGAGTAAGGGAGTCATTCCGGTACCGACATCGACAATGTGCTCGTCGGGTACGGGCAAGAAATCTTTGTATCTCCAAATGGAGTGCGGGCCAGCTTTGATGCTGTCGCGAGTAACTTTGGTGCGGAGGTAATCGTAATCGTATTGAACTTCCAATGGCCCAAAGCAAAGTTCGCAAATGTGGGTGGCTTTGAGTTCGTACTCAGTGCCGCACTCTTTGCAGGCTAGTCCTTTGGCGGCAGTCGTTCTAGTGCTGTTTAAGGTTGCTTGGGTCATAGTGGAAGGTTGCGGCGATCGCCAATTCATCAACTTGTTGAAACCAACGATACCATGCCTCGATCGAGCCGTCAAACATATCCGACTATTTTAGTCGGGTATACAAGCTAAATATCGCAAGCTAGCCCTGACGATAGGCTAGTTTGATGAGAAATGATTCTCAAAAATTGCTTCGGGAAAAGGACTGCCAGACTTTCGGTGCTGGGGCTGTGCGGCTACGCCAGCGAGTAATGCTGACTCTTTGCCCTTTAATTGGCGATCGAAAAAAGCCACAGTATAGGCATTAATTATCTTCATCGCTCGCTCTGGTGAGATTTTGCCACCACCATTATCGATGCGCGATTTGAGTGGCGTATCCGAAAAATTGAAGTGAGCCGCATTTAATAGAGTCAGATTGTAACCACCATGCTGTTGAAACCATCGCTCTCGTTGCTGGAACCCCCACTCATCCGTGAGCTGAGAGCGGCGTCTGTTGCCATCTGGCGAATGAAGCTCGGCGGCTGTCGGACGCGGATAGTCAGAATTCATAAACAAGAATGGTTGTGTGGCACCCTGTTTTGCTACCGAGCCAAATAACAAGCCATCCATATTCATCCCCGCTTTGAGTCGCGGATCGACAGCACAAGCTTGAGCGGCAACTGCACCGCCAAATGAATGTCCGAAGATGCCGATGTTAGCCAGATCGAGGGTGCGGCGAGGGGGTGTATCGGTTGCTGGCAATTGCTGCAATCGAGTATCGATTTGCGATAATCGATCGATAACAAAACTCACATCTCTGGTTCTGAGGACGATTTGCTCCTCAGCCACGCGCAGAAACTTCGCCAAGGCTGCATCTGAAGAAGAGTAGTCGGCAGCGGGTAACGTGCTGTAGATGACTCTCCCATTCGGATAAATCGCCAGCGGCACCGCACAAGGATGTTCTAATCCAATGACGACAAATCCATGACTGGCTAGCTCTTGAGTCTGAAAGGTATTGTCTGTCTTGTAGCCGCTCCAAGAAGGACTATAAATCGCGACTGGATAAGGGGCATCCGCAGTTGCCAGCGGTGCATCGACAATGGCGTCGGTTTTAATCGAATTTAAATGACTGAATCTACCCGAGGGAAACAACCGGGGATCCTGGAGATAGGGTGCTTTCGTACCAGTGGTTTTGCTGGCTGGATACCAGACGCGCACGAATAATTCGCGATGGGATTTGGCATGAGGATCGCATAGTTCCATCCGAGATGAATCGACAAGATCGATCGAAGTCGTACCGACAGGATATTTTCCCGTAGGGACGGGCAAGACAAACAGGGGATACAAATAAGCAAATCCAGCCGAGGCAATTATGCCCAGCGCACCCAACCCAGCTACCGCGAGAAACACTAGTGACGATCGTCGGATTTTGAGCTGCATTAGCACCAACGATGATATTAATGCCACCAGGCTAGAAATTAAAGCTGGTAAAAGTTGCCAGCGATAGTTTCCCCTCATAGCATCTATCCCTATTGAGGCAAGTATTGCTACAGATAAAATAATTAGCACCCAATATTTAAATCTGTTCATCTACCAAAAATCCTCAAAATTTCTCGATCGCCGATCGTACCCACAACGTTGGTGCTGTTAGGTTTCGACTCGCAACCTAACATACGTACATTTTATCTGCCTTCGCTAAAAACCCAAAAATAATTAATGCGATCGAGCTAACTCGATCGCACCAGTAAGAGATAGTTATCAATTATCTGTCTTGTCTTGACGCACACAAACGGGAGGAAACCTCCAGAGCGCGCGCCGCAATTATCAATTAACTTAATAAGATCCCTTTTTACATAAAACCACATTAATGGTTTGCAGTAATATTTTTAAATCCAGAGCCAAAGACCATTGCAGAATATAAACCATATCCCAATAAAAAATCTCATCAGAATCGCTGCTAGTACGACCTTTAACTTGCCACAAGCCAGTAATGCCAGGTAAGACTTCATAGCGGAGAAAACGGTTGCGAGAAAAATCTTGCATATTTTCTAGAGAACGCTCGTAGTCGCGGATTGGTAGGGGTCGGGGGCCGACTAAACTCATTTGGCCTTGCAAAACATTAATCAATTGTGGTAGCTCGTCGAGGCTATATTTACGCAAGAATTTACCGAGCTTGGTGATCCGAGGATCTTCCTTGATTTTAAATAGCACCCCACCTTTAACTTCGTTTTGAGCTTCTAGTTCCTTTTGAAGTTCGCTGGCATTCTCGACCATCGTTCGGAATTTCCACACCTTGAAGTGATTGCCTTTCAATCCAACTCGATTCTGACGATAAAAAATCGGCCCTGGCGATGTTTTCTTAATCGCGATCGCGATCGCCAATAATATTGGTGAGATGACGATCGAAATTACAGTCGAAGCAACCATGTCGAAGATTCGCTTCATCCAAAAATTAATGCCAAAAATCGGTAAAGATTTAAAGCGACTCGTGGGAATCTCTTCGATCATTTTAGTTTCAGCAACTCGCTGTGGCAACTGAATTTCAGTCGGAATCATCCGGAGATGAATTCCGGCTGCTTTTAAACTCCAAAATAAAATAATTTGATTGTCGATCGAGTCCTGGGTGCAAATAAAGACTTCACTAATTTGACGAGAACAAATCTGATGGATAATTTGCTCTAATTGAGTCTGCGTGTCCCAGATAGATAAGTCGATGACGCTATCGATTCTAAATTGTTGAGAGCGAGCGAGCAGCTTTCTGACAGTATCGATATCCTGTCGATTACCAATTAAGACAACTGGCTGCTGAAAAATTGGATTGTGCTTGCGAATCTGGACGATCGCGAGATCGAGTAAAAATCTGGCTCCACCAATAAAGAGAAAATTGAGCACCCATGCAATCAAAAATACCGATCGAGATACCCACAAACCTGGCTGATAGAAAAAAGCAGCAATTAAAACAATTAGTTGCGCCAGTGTCAGCGATTTGAGTAATTTTGAAAATCGATGCAGCTTGTCATCAGTTCCATAAAATCCTGAAGCTGCCAGCGTGCCAATACTAATTGCCAAAATGGGAATCATCGGATCGGCAATATGTACCCCCACCACTGGGGTACCAATCCGCTCGGATATCGTCCACGATGCAAACAGCATCATCGTATCCAATCCGATTAAAACGATCGATTGAAGTGCGAGTGATGAATTTTGCCACCGAACGGCTAGGTTTGTCGCTCTAATATCTTCTGCTTGCAACGGATTTCCGATGATGCCAGATTTTTTGAGATCGGTCATACGATCGCTCCGAGAGTAATATATAAATTTAAATAAAAAGACCTGCGATCGAGATCACATAGATCGAGTGATATTGATTTTTCGTTTTTCTGTGTGTGAGTATTTATAGATTCCGCTATGATAAATCAGACACAATGTCACTAATCATTTAACTTTAGATGTGGCTACAATATCCCAAAAAGTATATTACCTCTTTTCATTTGATGCAAGTATCGGGAACTCACTTCGGAGCCGCTACCGATAACAAAATTCAGTCATCTGGCTGTTGAAAGTTAATCGACACTGAAGAAAAATTAAATATATACATTAGATTATGAGCGTATTATTTAGCCGTAAATTTAACTATCGATCTAGATAGCCACCCTCACTTACGAACGCGCTATTTTTACGAACTAGAAGCTTTTGATAAATGGACAGTAAGATGTGAATTAAATTTAAGTTCGATTGGGAAAAATGAGTGCTTGTAAATATCGATACAACCGATATTGGTGTGAATGTCGTTACTATTACTAAAATAAATATCGCGATCGAGTATCAAATATAGCCTAATGCTTTATCATAGCTACCAGTTTTCCGATCTATTTCTTTTGAGAATAGCAATATTTTGGATAAATGGAAGCTCATCGATCGATTGAAATTAGATCGTACTCGCGCAATTGAGACCGATCGATCTAGCGGCAGCAACAGTCAAAAATACGCCCAATTGCTGTTTTGAGAAGATTGGTGAGCCAGATCGCCATGCCGTCAATACGGAGATTGTAAAATACCAAATTACGCTCAATTGCTGTTTTTGTTCGATGAAGGCAAACACAGAGGATATAGTTGATGAACCATTACTCTGGCTCGATCGACAATGGATCGAATCGCCATCTCGATCTCGATCGACGTTTTAACATGACCGACCAAAATTGACAAATCATGACAGGGATTAGCAAGTTATGAATCAGCCTTTAGCGACCGCAAGTAGCGTCTCGATCGTCATTCCCACTTACAATAGCAGTGCATTTTTGCCAGCCGCGATCGAGAGTGTCTTGGCGCAAACTTATCGAGATGGCGAGATCGAGATTGTGGTCGTCGATGATGGTTCGACTGACGATATCAAAGCTGTGTGCGATCGCTATCCTACGGTCGAGTACGTTTACCAGACCAACCAGGGTTTGCCAGGAGCGCGGAATAAAGGGATTGAGGTCAGTTGCGGTAGCTTGCTGATTTTTCTCGATAGTGATGATTGCTTGCTCCCTGATGCAGTCGAGATCGGGGTCGATTGTCTCCAAGCACATCCCGAAGCTGGCTTTGTTTTTGGTAGATACGTATTTAAAGCGATTAATCCCGACGGCTCGTATACCATCCAAAAACTCTTTGAGGAGCCGCCATCGATCGCCAGTTATGCGACGATTTTAGCAGCTCGACACAATATCCAGTGCGCTACGGCGATCTGTCGGCGCGAAGCGATCGAGTCTGTGGGGAGATTCGCACCCCAGCAGGAAGACATGAATTTATTCCTGAGCATCGCACGGCAGTACCCGATTTTCTTTCACGATCGGGTGGTATCCGAATATCGCTATCACGGCGGCAACGAGTCGAGTAAATCCGCCAAAATGTTGCGGCAAACGATAGATACCCATAGCTTGGAATTGAATTATGTTCAGCAACAGCAGGAATCGGCACCGGAGCTAAAAACTGCTTACGAATGCGGACGCACTGCGTGGATAAAATTTTATGGCGATCGCATTTTGTACGAAATCATCAGATCGGCGCAGGCTGGTGAGCGCGATGGATCGAAACATGCGGCCAATGAAGCACTAGAAAAGCTCCAACTAATTTTGAGCTACGATCCGCAGGTAATATCGATCGATCGTGAGGCTTATGAAGCCGCAACTGAGGCTTTATATTTACAATTAGCCCCTCAAACTTCACTAGCTGACTGGCGCAAGCAGTTGACAATCGCGCCATCATCTGACGATCTATCGCGGTTGCTGCAAGATCGTCTGGTTCGGGCATATCCCCAATCGAAATGCCTCCATCACCTATTTGAGGAGCAAGTCGAACGCACGCCAGATGCAGTTGCGGTGGTATTTAACGATCGGCAACTTACCTATCGAGCGTTGAACGATCGCGCCAATCGATTGGCGCACCAACTGATCGCCCTCAAAGTCGAGCCAGAAGTACTAGTCGGTTTGAGTGTCGCGCGATCGCTAGAGACGATCGTCGGGATTTTGGGGATTCTCAAAGCTGGCGGTGCCTATGTACCGCTGGATCCAGCTTACCCTGCCGAACGATTGGCATATATGTTGGCAGATTCCCAAGTCCCAGTCTTGGTGACGACGACAGATTTAGCCGGATCTTTTAGCGACTATTCGGGCGCGTTGGTGTGTTTGGATGGGTTGCAGCCAGCAGCCACGGCAGACACTCAGCCGAACCCCAGCATCCCAGTAACGCCAGATCATCTTATTTATATTATTTACACCTCTGGCTCGACAGGTAAACCCAAAGGCGTGATGGTAACTCATGCCAATGTCGGACGCTTGTTTGCGGCAACTCAGGACTGGTACCAGTTTGACAATCTGGATGTCTGGACGATGTTCCATTCTTATGCTTTTGACTTTTCTGTTTGGGAGTTGTGGGGAGCTTTAATCTACGGCGGCAAGTTGGTAGTCGTGCCATTTGAGGTGAGTAGATCGCCGCAAGAATTTTACGAGTTATTAGCGCGAGAACGAATCACCATTCTCAATCAGACGCCTTCGGCGTTCCGGCAATTGCTGCGGGTAGCGACTGATGCGCCAGCTAATCTGGAACTGAGCTTGCGATCGGTCATTTTTGGCGGCGAAGCACTCGATCTTCAGAGCTTGAAGCCGTGGTTTGCCAAGTATGGGGACAAAGTGCCGCAGCTAGTGAATATGTACGGGATTACCGAAACCACCGTACATGTCACCTATCGCCCGATCGCGCTGGAGGACTTGACTAGCGGGAGCGTTATCGGTTGTCCGATTCCCGATTTGGAATTATACATCCTGGATGCCGATCGTCAGCCAGTAGCGATTGGGGTAGCTGGTGAAATGTATATCGGTGGAGCTGGTGTCGCCCGAGGTTATTTAAATCGTCCCGAACTCACCGCCGAGCGTTTTATTGCCAATTCGCTAAATGTGGAAGGTACGGGGAAATTATATCGAACTGGGGATTTGGCGCGGTATTTGCCCAATGGTGATATCGAGTATTTGGGACGGATCGATAATCAGGTCAAGATTCGGGGGTTTCGGATCGAATTGGGCGAAATTGAAGCCGCCATTACTCAAAACGAGCGAGTGCGCGAAGCGGTAGTTATCGTCCGCGAAGACGAACCTGGCGATGTGCGGTTGGTGGCTTATGTGGTGCCTGCGGGTACCCAGTCGATCGATATTGCCGAACTCAGAGCCAGTCTCAAGCAACAGTTACCCGATTATATGGTGCCCGCTACCTGCGTCAGCTTGGCGGCAATGCCCTTAACGCCCAATGGTAAAATCGATCGCAAGGCATTACCCGCACCCACGGCAGCTAATCTCGGCGCGCGGCAGAGCTTTGTCGCCGCGCGCACGGCTACTGAGGCGATCTTGACCGAAATTTGGCAAGAAATTCTCCGACTCGAATCCGTCGGGGTTGAGGATAACTTTTTCGATCTGGGTGGCAATTCCTTACTAGGAATCAAAGCGATCGAGCGGATGAGATCGCGGTGCGATTTCAAAGTATCTGTCGTCAAACTCTACCAGTATCCGACGATTCGATCGATGGCGGATTATCTCGCCACCGAGATTGCCGCGCCACCGACTCAATTCGTTGCTAAAGAGCCGAGCGCAACTCCCGTGACAACTAATAGTGTCGCCGTCATCGGCATGGTGGGTAGATTTCCTGGTGCCGATAGTATCGCCGAATTATGGGAAAATTTGTGCGCTGGCAAGGAATCAGTCACCTGGTTTGAGGCAGATGAACTCGATCCGAGTATCGATCCAGCCGCGATCGCCGATCCGAATTACGTGCGCGCCAAAGGCGTCCTCGCTGGAGCCGAATTATTCGATGCTAGCTTCTTTGGGATCGGTGCTAGAGAAGCCGAAATGATGGATCCGCAAGCGCGGATTTTTCTGGAACTAGCCTCAGCAGCCCTAGAAACGGTGGGGTATCCGGCAGTTGCGGATAATAAAATCGGCGTATACGCTGGTGCAGCAGACAATACTTATTTTGAAAAGCATTTAAGTTGCCAGCGGGAGATTCTCGATCGGTTTGGCGAATTCCAAACGCATCTAGTTAACGATCGCGATTATTTGACTACCCGCACTTCATATAAATTAAATCTCCAAGGCCCTAGTATCAATATTAGTACCGCCTGTTCCACCTCATTGGTAGCGATTATTCAAGCTTATCAGGGGTTATTGAACGGTCAGTGCGATCTGGCTTTGGCTGGCGGCGTGGCAATTACTACGCCTCAAAATCAAGGCTATTTACATGAAGAGGGCAGTATTTTTACGCCCGATGGTCATTGTCGTCCGTTCGATGCCAATGCGCAGGGGACATTGTTTAATAATGGGGCGGGGATTGTCGTCCTCAAACGGTTGGATGAGGCGATCGCGGATGGCGATCGAATTTATACCGTCATCAAAGGCGTGGGCATGAATAATGATGGTGCCGATAAGGTCAGTTTTATGGCACCGAGCATCAGCGGTCAGATGGGAGCCATTCTCCAAGCCCAACAAGCCGCAGGCGTCCACCCAGAGACGATTTCTTATATCGAAGCGCACGGTACGGCGACAGCTCTAGGCGATCCGATCGAAGTCGAAGCTCTCACCCAAGCATTTCGGACGAATACTCCAGCCAAGCAATTTTGTGGTATCGGTTCGATCAAGAGTAATTTGGGTCACCTCACCGCCGCCGCTGGCGTCGCCGGATTTATCAAAACAGTCCTGGCACTTTACCACCGCCAAATCCCACCCAGCATTAATTACGACAGGCCAAATCCGCACATCGATTTTGCCAATAGTCCCTTTTATGTCAACGACAAATTAGTTGACTGGCACTCTCAGGGCGATACGCCGCGTCGTGCGGGGGTCAGTTCCTTTGGCGGCGGCGGTACCAATGCCCACGTCATCCTAGAAGAACCGCCCCAACAGCCGCAATCTAGTCCTTCTCGTCCGTATCAGCTACTCTTACTCTCCGCCAAAACTGAAACCGCACTAGAGCGCGCCACCAGCAATCTCCAGCAACATTTACAACAACATCCAGACCTCAATTTGGCCGATGTTGCCTTTACCCTCCAACAAGGACGCAAAACATACGCTCATCGGCGATTCTTCGTCTGCCAACCTGGGGCAGATCTGGCGATCGTATCGCCACCCGCGATCGCTACTCGTCACAGTACCATCACTCCTGAAGTAGTATTTTTATTTTCCGGACAAGGTACGCAATACGTGCAAATGGGCGCAGATTTGTACGATCGCGAACCAGTATTTCGGCAAGCGATCGATACTTGTGCGGAGATTTTAGAGCCGATTTTGGGTGTGGATCTGCGCCAAATCCTGTATCCAAGCGCGGCACAGCTCGCCGCGAGTACTGAATTATTGGGTCAAACTCGCTACACTCAACCCGCCTTATTCGCGATCGAATACGCATTGGCGCAATTGTGGCAGAGCTGGGGAGTTAAGCCAGCAGCGGCAATCGGACATAGTATCGGCGAATTTGTCGCGGCTTGCTTGGCTGGCGTCTTTTCCCTGGCTGACGTGCTCGAACTCGTGGCAATGCGGGGTAAATTGATGTGGGAGTTACCCGCCGGATCGATGCTCTCGGTGCGCTTGCCAGCCGCCGAAATTGAGCCAAGACTACCCGCAGACATCGCGATCGCCGCAATTAATGGGCCGAATATCTGTGTCGTCTCTGGCTCCACGCCTGCGATCGAACGCTTGCAGCAAGAACTCGAAGCACAAGAAATAGTTTGTAAACTGCTACATACGTCTCATGCCTTCCATTCGCCGATGATGGAATCGATCGTCGTACCCTTCGCCGAGCTGGTAGCCGCAATCCGGCTGTCGCCGCCGCAAATGCCCTTTATTTCGTGCGTTACTGGCGACTGGATTACCGCCAAGCAAGCAATCGATCCGCAATATTGGGCAAATCACTTACGCCAACCCGTCCAATTTGCTGAAGGTGTCCGCAAACTGTGGCAACAACAGCAAAGTTATGTTTTATTGGAAGTCGGGCCACGCCAAACGCTGACAGTGCTAGCCAGACAGCAGATAACCGATCGTCAACACCAAATCGCGATCGCCTCATTGGGAAATACATCCGCAGATTGCGCCGACTGGCAAAATATCCTCCCCGCCATCGGCCAACTGTGGTTGGCTGGAGTTCAGATCGATTGGTCGCAATTTTATTGCCAGGAAACTCGCCAGCGCGTACCATTGCCCACCTATCCACTCGATCGCCAGAAATACTGGATCGATCCGCCACCTCACGCTCGCACTCCCGTTCTGCCAGTTAGTGCCCAGCCCATTATTCAACCCGCAGATCTTCTCAATAACGCCCCTATGCCAACAGCGCAACTGCTCTCACTCATTCCCGAACCGCGTGACGTGCGGCTGCTGCCGACGATCGCCGCAGTCTTTAAAGATACCACTGGGGTAGAGATCGGTACCGACGATCGGCAGGTGACATTCTTAGAGCTAGGTTTAGATTCGCTGTCTTTGACTCAGGTGGCTCTGAGTCTCAAGAAAAAATTCCAAGTTAAAGTAACTTTTCGGCAATTATTAGAAGACTGCTCGACGCTGGCGACCCTAGCCCGCTCGATCGATCTCCAGTTGCCTCCAGATGCTTTCCCCGCCCCAGTTAGTGCCGCTACCACGCCCGACCTCGCGCCGCCAACTTCGGTCGTTTCTAGCCCGATTGCGCCCGCTCCTACACCCACACCTGCGGTCGCCTTTACACCTACGACTACCATCGTCGCCCCACTGAATGCGACTGCCGACTCCAGCCAAGCGGCGATCGCCGCAGTGGTGCAGCAGCAACTCCAAATCATGGCACGGCAATTAGAATTGCTGGGGGGAAATGCGGCTACTTCCATGCTGCAAGCTTCGGCACCATTAGTTACTAGCACGATCGTGGAATCGATCGAACCAGCGACTCCAGTAACAATTTCGCCATCATCAAACAGCAATGGTAATGGTAATGGCGCGCATACTAACGGCAAAGTTCCGCCCTCACCTGCTCCAAATCCCCCAACCCTCGCCGCCGCTGGCCCATCGCCCGGTGCGAAAATTAGTAAAAAGATCGATACTAGCCTCTCGCCCCAACAACAAACGGCACTAGCCGGAATTATCGATCGCTATGTTGCTAAAACTAAAGAATCTAAGCGACAAGCCCAAGCACATCGCCGTTATTTAGCAGATCCGCGCACCGTATCGGGATTTTCGCCGTTGCTCAAAGAAATGGTTTATCCGATCGTCACCGATCGCGCTCAAGGCTCGCGCTTGTGGGATGAAGATGGTAACGAATACATCGATCTGACCAACGGTTTCGGGCTAAATTTCTTCGGTTGGTCGCCAGATTTTATCACTAATGCCATTAAAGCACAGCTCGACAAAGGCATGGCGATCGGCCCCCAAACGCCACTAGCCGGGAAAGTTGCTGCCAAGATCGCTCAATTTACCGGAATGGAGCGAGTCGCTTTTTGCAATACTGGTTCCGAAGCGGTGATGGCAGCATTGCGGATCGCGCGCACGGTGACGGGCAAAGATCTCGTCGCGATCTTCTCCGGCTCCTATCATGGCACATTCGATGAAGTCTTATTCCGCGCTGGCCCCAATCTCAAAACCTTCCCCTCAGCACCTGGGGTGATGGCTTCGGCATTAGAAAATATCTTAGTGTTAGATTACGACAGCCCCAAGTCACTAGAAATCATCGCCGAATATGCCGATCGATTGGCGGCAGTAGTTGTCGAACCAGTTCAAAGTCGCCATCCTCAACTCCAACCCCAAGCCTTCCTCCACGAACTGCGATCGCTCACAGCACGATCGGAAATCGCCTTAATTATCGATGAGGTAATTACCGGATTCCGAGTCGCTCCTGGCGGTGCTCAAGAACACTTTGGCGTCAAAGCCGATATTGCCACCTATGGTAAAGTCGTCGGCGGCGGAATGCCGATCGGGATTTTAACTGGCAATTCCAAATATATGGATGCCTTAGATGGTGGCTTCTGGCAATTTGGCGATCGATCGATTCCCGAAATCGGCGTCACCTTCTTTGCAGGCACCTTCGTCCGCCATCCCCTCGCATTAGCCGCCGTCGAAGCCACTTTAAACCAACTCGAAGCAGGCGGTGCCAAACTTCAGCAATCTTTAAATACTAAAACTCAACAAATAGTCGATCGACTCACCGCACATTTTGAATTAGTGGGCGCGCGGATTAAAATCGAACATTTTAGTTCGTTGTTTTATCTAATCTTCGACTCGACCGAAAATTATGGCGGGTTGCTATTTTATCTATTACGCGAAAAGGGGATTCATATCTGGGAAAATCGACCTTGCTTTTTAACACTCGCCCATAGCGACGAGGAGATCGAAACTATAATTTGGGCATTCCAAATATGTATCGCCGAACTCCAATCGTTGGGATTTTTATCTAGTTCCGAGCGCGCGATCGCGATTAACAGCAATTTGCCACCCCAACCCGGTGCCAAATTGGGTAAAGATCGCAACGGAAATCCAGCTTGGTTCGTCACCGATCCGCAACAAAATGGTAAATATTTACAGATCGGTGCAGCGTAATGGGTAATGGGTAATGGGTAATGGGTAAGGGGTAATGGGTAATGAGTAATGAGTAAGGGGTAATGGGTAATGGGTAATGCTATTTAATCCAAAAGATTGGGAGAGCCGATTATCTTCTTTCTTTCTTTCTCTCTCTGCGCCCTCTGCGCCTCTGCGGTTAAAAAACTCTTTAGCGATCGATAACTAAGCTCTAAATAAGTCGAAACTTAATAAATCTTTTATAAAACGTATCTATCTTTAATTTAAAACCGTTTCTTTATGATGGATTGTCTCTCAGAACCCACTACTAATATTGAAGACTCGCAAGTTTCCGAACTCGAACTATTATTGACGACATTGCCTTCAAGTATGGCGATCGAACCAACTGCGGAGTCAAATTTATTAGCAGTTGATTTCGATCCATTTGAAGACGGCGAAATATTGCTGACGGCTCCCGCTACCGAATCTCAGAAAGAGATTTGGCTGGGCGTCCAATTGAGTAAAGAAGCCAATTTGGCTTGTATGTTATCTCAATCACTGAGATTGACAGGTCAGCTCGATCTCGATGCCCTGCAAGG
Organism: Chamaesiphon polymorphus CCALA 037; assembly: GCF_003003845.1. Lineage (GTDB taxonomy): Bacteria > Cyanobacteriota > Cyanobacteriia > Cyanobacteriales > Chamaesiphonaceae > Chamaesiphon > Chamaesiphon polymorphus. Next base: position 14,007 of record NZ_PVWO01000011.1, read on the forward strand.
GGCGATCGAACAATTAGTCAACCGCCACGAATCATTAAGGACGACTTTTAGCGGCGATGGCATGACAATCTCGATCGCCAAAGCCATCGAGTTTCAGTCGCCAATAATAGATTTAACAAATTTAACTGAAAGCGCAAGAAAGGCCGAGATCGATCGCCAGCAACAGTTATCTGTGAGCGAACCATTCGATCTGCGACACGGCCCACTATTTCGCACGACAATTCTGAGATTGACCGATCGCGAGCATTTATTAATTTTTACCATTCATCACATTGTTTGCGATGGCTGGTCGATGGGAGTTATTGCCGCAGATTTAGCCAAGTTTTATACGGCTCTCAAGCGCGGAATCGAGCCAGCAATCGGACAACCGGAGTATTTTAGCGACTATGCTTTTGCCGAACGGGACGATCTTGGCTCCCCAGAATCGATCGAGATCGAAGCATATTGGCTCGATCGATTTGCAGATTTACCACCGATTTTAGAGCTGCCGACAGATTATCCCCGTCCGCCGCTCAGAACATTTAATTCTGGTTGCGAGTATTATACTTTGCCAGCTAGTTTAGTCGATCGAATCGAAAAATTGGGTGTCAAAAATAGCTGTAGCCTAATGACTACCCTCTTGGCAGCGTATGAAATATTTTTATTTAAACTCACCGGACAAACAGATTTGACAGTAGGCGTGCCGACATCCGGCCAAATTGCTGCGGGGAAATATAATTTAGTCGGGCATTGCGTTAATTTTTTACCATTGCGGAGTAGGATTGCTCCCGAAAGCAATTTTAGTAGGTATCTTCGATCGCGAAATAGTGCGATTCTCGACGATTACGAGCATCAAAATTTTACCTTTGGGAGTTTATTACAAAAACTACCCATCCCCCGCGATGCCAGTCGCATTCCGCTAGTTGCGGCGGTGTTTAATATCGACCTCAATTCCGAAGACGATCGCGATGCGTTTGACGGATTGACTAGAGAAATTAGCTTCAATCGCAGCTCGTTTGCCACCTTTGAGTTTTTTCTGAATGCAGTAACGACTCCTCAAGGTCATGTCACGCTGGAGTGTCAATACAATACTCACTTATTTAGTGCTGCAACTATTCAGAATCGGCTCCAAGAATTTGAAAATCTGCTCGCGCAAATTGTCGCCGATGCCGAACGACCGCTGCGCGAATTATCGCTGCTGAGTGCGGCTCAAACCGATCGATTATTAGTCGAGTGGAATCAAACCGAGACTAATTATCCCCACGATCGATCTATTCCTGAGCTATTCGAGCGGCAAGTGGAGATTTCTGGCGATGCTATTGCTCTAATCTTCGAGGAACGACAACTTACCTATCGCCAGTTAAACGATCGCGCCAATCGATTGGCTAACTACTTAATCGCCAGCGGCGTCAAATCGGGCGAGCTAGTGGGCATCGCCCTCGATCGATCGATCGAGACGATCGTGGCAATTTTGGGCGTTCTCAAGGCGGGTGGAGCCTATTTACCGCTCGATTTGAGCTACCCACCCGAAAGGCTGGCGTTCATGCTAGCGGATGCCACAGTATCGGTCTTACTAACTAACCAAACCTCGATCGCTAGATTGCCGGAGCATCTGGGAAAAACGATTTGTCTCGATCGCGACTGGGATGAAATAGCTACTGCTAGCTCTGCCAATCCCCAGCAGTCGGCCAAATCTGACGATCTCGCCTATGTGATGTATACATCTGGCTCGACGGGACAGCCCAAAGGCGTCTGCGTCCCGTATCGCGGCGTAATTCGCCTAGTTAAGGATACAAATTATCTCGATTTTAACAATACCCAAGTCTGGCTCCAACTCGCACCGATCGCCTTCGATGCCTCTACCTTGGAGATTTGGGGCAGCTTGCTCAATGGTGGCAAACTCGTCCTATTTCCGGGCGAGAAGCCCTCTCTGGGCGAATTAGGACAAATTATCGATCGACATCAAATTACTAGCTTGTGGCTGACGGCAGGGCTGTTTCATTTGATGGTGGACGAGCGGATCGAAGATCTGCGCCCCTTGCGTCAACTGATTGCTGGTGGTGACGTGTTATCCGTCTCCCACGTCCAAAAAGTGCGATCGACGCTGCCAAATTGTCAGTTAATTAACGGTTACGGGCCGACTGAGAATACTACTTTTACCTGCTGCTATCCAATTACCAGTCTAAATGGATTGAATTCCATTCCGATCGGGCGACCGATCGCTAATACCCAAGTTTACATTCTCGATCCCGATCGTCAACCAGTGCCGATCGGCGTTCCTGGCGAACTGTATATCGGCGGCGATGGCTTGGCACTGGGCTATCTCAATCGACCCGATTTAACTGCCGAAAAATTTATTGCCAATCCTTTTGGATCGGGAAAACTCTATCGGACGGGCGATTTAGTCCGGTACTTGCCAGAGGGTGAGATTGAATTTTTGGGACGCATCGACAATCAAGTCAAAATTCGCGGCTTTAGGATCGAGCTGGGCGAAATCGATGCCGTCCTCAGCCAGCACCCGCAGGTGCGAGAAGTGCGAACTATCGATCGCGAAGATCGTCCGGGAGATAAGCGTTTAGTTGCTTATATAGTTACCGAGAGCGCGCCACCAGCTACTGAAGACTGGCGATCGTTTCTGCTCTCTAGATTGCCAGAGTATTTGGTGCCATCGGCATTTGTGACGATCGATGCTTTACCATTAACGGCTAATGGCAAAGTCGATCGTCGCGCCTTACCGCTGCCAGAATCCATGCTAGATGTCTCCGCTGCGCTCAGAGTCTTTCCTCGCGATGAGATCGAACTACAACTAGCCGAAATTTGGGAACGGGTTTTAGACGTCCAGTCGATCGGGATTAGAGATAACTTCTTTGAACTAGGCGGTCACTCGCTGATGGCCGTAAGGTTATTTGCCGAAGTCGAAAAGATTTGGGGTCAAAATTTACCGTTAGCAACTCTGTTCCAAGCCCAGACGATCGAATTACTAGCCAAGGTATTGCGCCAAACAGAATGGGTCGCACCCTGGTCGTCATTAGTTGCGATTCAACCGCACGGCTCCAAAACACCAATCTTCTGTTTTCACCCGATCGGCGGTAACGTGATGGAATATTACCCCTTAGCCGATTATTTAGGCAAAGATCGCCCGATTTATGGTTTGCAATGTCAAGGTCTAGATGGCAAGCAACCATTATTAAAAAGTATCGAGGAAATGGCCAGCCACTATATTCAAGAGATCTTAACCGTTCAACCACAGGGGCCTTATTTAACGATCGGTTATTCTTTTGGCGGCTTGTTGGCTTATGAGGCAGCTCGGCAACTATCACAAATGGGCAAACAAGTAGATTTACTCGCGATCGTCGATTGCAATGCTCCCACTCTTCAAAAAGTGCGCCCATCATTTCTAAAATCTATTCAAATTCATTTGAGTTATTTAGGTGAATTAGACAGTCGCGGTAAATTTCAATACATTAAAGATCGCATAGACTATCGCTTTAATAATGTCGATTATCGCGAATTCTTGTTGAGGACTTTCCCCGAAGATGCACAACCTTCAAGCGAATTACTCCAGCTAATCGATAATAATTTTGCAGCAGATCGGGAGTATACTGCTAGACCGTATAACGGGAAGCTAACCTTATTTAGGTGTAAAATGCAGATATTAGATTATTATTTGTCTCCCGATCTGGGTTGGGGCGATCTAGTCAATGGCAATCTGGAAGTTTATAATATCGATGGATCTCACTATAGTATTATGAGAGAGCCGATTGTCAAATCGGTAGCAGAAAAAATAGAGGATTACTTGAACGAAATATCGGTAGGCAGTAGTAAAGAAGGAGATGAATTACATTCTCATGAATAAATATCTCCAGATTGCCGAACGATGGTTTGTGATTTTATCACTGATATTTTACTCTTCAGGGCCGCTTCCATTAATTCTTTCGGGCGGTGCCGGACAAGGAATTGACGAAGAAACAGTGGTGTCGATCGACTATACGCTACCACAAACTATATTTTTTATCAATTACCTGATTTCTTTATTTCTGTTGATTATTCGCTGGAGAAAAGCAACTTACACATTGAGTAAAGAACCCACGATCTGGTTGCTCATGGTAATTGCATTAATTTCGGTGTTTTGGTCTTTCAATCCCCAATTGACTCGACCAAGAAGTATCGCTTTAGCTGGTACCAGTTTATTTGGATTGTACGTGGCTTCGCGATTCAGTATCCGAGAACAAATCAAACTATTAGGATGGAGTTTTGGAATAATTGTCGTGATGAGTTTTCTGCTAGCGATAATTATTCCTTACTATGGCACGATGGCCTCTGGCATTCATGCAGGAGCTTGGCGAGGCATCTATGTCCACAAAAATGTGTTGGGTAAAATTATGGGACTGAGTGGGATAGTTTTCGTACTGCTATCGCTGGATACCAAACAAAAACGCTGGTATCCTTTAGTGGGACTGGGCTTATCATTTTGTCTGTTATTTCTATCGAAATCTTCGTCAGCGATGATTAATTTCCTGACAGCGATCGGTACGATCCCGCTCTACAATACTTTGCGATGGCGATATCATTTTATGATACCAACGATAATTGCCACCGTGATTGTGGGTGGGGGTTTATCATTGTGGCTGAATGAAAACTCCGCAATGTTATTGGGTTCGATCGGTAAAGATCCGACATTGACAGGTCGGACGGAAATGTGGCCTTTTATTATGGAAATGATATGGAAGCAGCCCTGGCTGGGTTATGGATATAGTGCCTTTTGGAATGATTGGGATAGTCCTGGAGCTTATGTGTGGTATGCCGCGAGGTGGACGTCACCAAACTCTCACAATGGATTTTTAGATTTGTGGTTAGATTTTGGATTGGTGGGCTTAATTATCTTTTTGCTCGGATTTTTGCAGACATCGCTCAGAGGCTTAAAATATATTCGAGTAGATAAATATTGGGCGAGTTTTTGGGGGTTGTTATATTTGACGTACTTAATGTTAGGTAATTTGACGGAAAGCTCTCTAGTAGCGCGTAATGATATATTTTGGTTGCTGTACATTACTATTTCATTCTCATTAGCAATAAATAGCTCAAAAACAGACGAAATGTCTATCCAGAAGTCATAATGCGGTATTTACAGGCGATTCAAAATTATCTCGATCGGCTCATGCAAAAGCCCCTCGTCAAGGGTGTGGTGTGGCTGCTCGTAGGGAGAGGACTAAGTTTAGTCTTGCAAGCCGCTTACTTTATAGTTATCGCTCGGACATTGGGCGCGGCGAAATATGGCGAATTTATAAGTATCACCGCACTAATGGCGATCGTCTCGCCTTTTGTCGGATTGGGTATGGAAATTTTGCTGCTCAAAAATGTCGCCAAAAATCGCAGTTTATTTGCGGCCTACTGGGGTAATTCTTTGGTAGTAACTTTGGGGACGGGAGTAGGATTTATTGCTTTATTAGTATTACTGGCTCCCTTTTTGTTACCTCGATCGATCTCAACACTAGCGATCTTATTAGTAGCGGTGAGCGATTTGATTTTTGGCAGTATTACCAATATCGCAGGCAGAGCATTTCAAGCAATCGATCGCTTGAATGTATCCGCACAAATCGGCATCTTTGTCATGTTTACTAAGGTGCTAGCCGCGATCGCACTATTGAAGTATTTTCCCAATCCCACAGGCTTGGAGTGGGTGGGATTATACTCAGCTAGCACTATACTTTCAGCAATACTGGCAGCCATTCTAGTTCAGCGGTGGTTGGGGCCACCAACATTAGAATTAGCTCGCATCAAATCCGAGCTGACCGAAGGCATCTCCTTTTCAATTAGTAATTCGGCCTACACCATTTATAGCGATATCGACAAAACCATGCTGGCGCGCCTATCGACGCTATCGGCTACCGGGATCTATGCTGCTGCTTATCGGTTGATCGATGTGGCTTTTATTCCGGTAATTTCGATTTGTGGTGCCGCCTATGCCGATTTTTTCCGCAAAGGCAGAGATGGAGTCGGTGCGGCATTAGCTTTTGCCAAACCACTAGTCGTTATTAGTGGCTCTTATAGCCTGCTAGCAGGGCTGGGGATGCTCGTACTTTCGCCTGTCGTCCCGATGGTCTTAGGAGATGAATACATCCCCGTAGTAGAAGCATTACGGTGGTTGTCGCCAATTCCCCTATTTAGAGCCATGCAACATTTAGGTGGCGATATCCTCAGCGGTTCTGGCTTTCAAAGTTGGCGCAGCGGTGTAGAAACCAGTATTGCTGTATCTAATGTTGCACTCAACCTGTGGTTGATTCCGTTATATTCCTGGCATGGTGCAGCGTGGGCAAGCTTGGTTTCGGATGGATTGCTAGCGGTGTTGTTTTGGCTGTCAGTGGCGTTCTTTTATTGGAAACAAAAATCCCCATCTTATGAAGGACGCTCGGATGAGTTATAGCAATCCTAATTAAAAAACTATCTTATCTTCTTTACTCTGCGCCCTCTGCGCCTCTGCGGTTAAAAATTATGCAGTCCATAAGCACTAGTAAATTTGAAAATAATTTAGGCTGGCTATATAAAGATAAATTTATCAATATGAAAATAACTTTGATTTGTCAAGAAATTCCCTATCCCGCAATTCATGGCAGTCGCATCGATATGTGGCGAAGAATTAAAGCTTTTGCAGATCGAGGAGTCGAACTGCAAATAATCTGTTGGTGGTTTGGCACCCCACCACTGGCTGAAGAACTAGCAGAAATTCATAAACATGCCAGACAAGTACATGCGCTAGAAATCGAGCAAACTTCGCTCTCGCGGTTGCGCCGAGCTACCGATTTATTAACTTATCCCCTGGGAACTTCATCGAGACGGATCAAGGGACAAAAATTAGCCGATCTCCGACAACAAGTTCAGGAATTTAGTCCCGATCTAATTTTTTTAGATGGTCTTCATGGCGGTGCGATCGCGACCATCTTGAGTAGAGATTTAAATGTACCGCTAGTGACCCGATCGCATAATATCGAACATCTCTATGTTAAAAAATTATTTAATGCAGCGATCGGCATTAAAGATCGAATTAAAAAATATTTATCGCTGCTGCACTTAGAACGATACGAGAAAGAGATTTTAGCAAATAGTGCCTTGTTTTATGATATTTCTGCCGACGATCTTAAGTTTTGGCAGCAACTCAATTTTACTAATGGTCGATTGCTACCGCCAATCTGTGAGTTTGTAGGCAGCCCGCCATCAGACACGAGTACAGGCAATCCAGAACTTAAATCTACTTACGATCTGGTATTTTTAGGTAACTTAAATACCGAAAATAATGTCGCAGGCGTAATTTGGTTTTTGAGCGATGTATTGCCAATTATTCGCGAACGATTACCGACCGTAACAGTCGCGATCGCCGGATTCAAGCCTGTCGATCGCATCGTCGAGATTTGCGGTACTGCTGGAGTATCTCTCATCGTCAGCCCCGTCTCTGCTAGCGATACTTATCAGTCGGGCAAAGTTCTCATCAATCCGATCTTGACAGGTAGTGGTGTCAAAATTAAATCGATCGAGATGTTACAATTTGGCAAATCGATCGTCTCTACGAGCGAAGGTGTCTCTGGATTGCCGATGGCAGTTAAAGAATATTTTAGAATTGCTGACGACCCAGTGGCATTTGCCGATGCCGCGATCGAATTTTTATCCACAGATCGAGTCATCCCCGCGATCGATCGACAGCTACTAGCAACTCATTTCGGTACCGATATGATGACTAATGCGATCGCCGAACTAAAATCGATTGCCAAAATATAAAACATTTTTATTGACAGTTTCTAAGTATGATTTTAATTTTTATAATCGAATTATCTTGCTGTTACCATATCTAAAATCATAATTATCAATTATCAATTAATTTATCGATGCTAGAATCACAAACTACAATTAACAAGCCGCCCGATCGGGCAATTAGTACCGACTCTTTACGAATTGCTCTGCTATTTCCGACCGTAGAATTGGGCGCATACTGGCAACCAGTACTCAAAGAGTTGGCCGAGATTTTGCAGCAAGTGATGTTATACACGGGTCGTCCCTGGGCGGGGTTCGATCCGGCAGATCCCGAAAATGCCACTGTCGAAGTCGTGGGAACGGCTGTCAGGGTAACGGATTCTCAAGAAAAAACTGACTACAGCGGCGGTTATTTGATGTTATCGTTCGGGATTATCGGACGGTTGTTGGCCTTTAAGCCGCAGGTAATTATTGCCTCAGCATTTTCAATGTGGACGATGCTGGCGGTAATATTCAAACCGATCGGTCGGTGGCGGATCGTCCTAGCATGGGATGGCAGCTCGCCAAATGTAGACTTTCGCGACTCCCCGTCGCGTCAATGGATACGGCGGATCGTCGCGCGGTTTGTCGATCGATTTATTACTAATACCGAAGCTGGCAAAGCGTATTTTTGCGAGTATTTGGGTATCGATCCCGATCTCATTACGGTCAGACCCTATCTAGTTCCCGACACCAAAACTTTATCGGGTCGCTTGGCCTCGACAGCCGTCATCCCTCTGAATCCACCGTCGCCAATTTTCCTGTATGTCGGTCGGCTCGAAGAACGCAAAGGAGTCCATCTGCTCCTGCAAGCCTGTCATATCTTGCGGCAACAAGGTTGTCAGTTCTCACTGGCGATCGCGGGACGCGGCCCCCAACAAGAAGAACTCCAAGCCTATTGCCGCAGTCACAATCTTGACGATTGCGTCCAGTGGTTGGGCTGGATCGACTATCGGCAATTGGGAGGATACTTTCAACAGGCGGATGTATTTGTATTTCCATCGCTAGAGGATATCTGGGGGATGGTGACGCTAGAAGCGATGGCTTTTGGCAAACCCGTTATCGGCTCCAAGTGGGCTGGCTCGTCCGAAGCAATCGTCGATGGCGAAAATGGTTGGATCTGCGATCCCCACGATCCCGCAGCCATGGCCGATCGGATGCGTAAAGCGATCGATCGACCGGAACTAATCTCAACGATGGGCAAGGCGGCAGCCGCCACGATCTCTGAGCATACGCCTCAAGCGGTAGCGTGCTTTTTGGCGGAAGTTAGTCTGGACTCGATCGAAAAATAAGCTGTTACTCATTTAAATTCGATCGCACATAATCATAAAAATTTAGTAATAACATGAGTGTAGTAATTATCACGGGTTCGGCAGGTTTAATTGGTTCGGAAGCAACAAGATTTTTTTGCGGTCTCGGCATGGATGTCGTCGGCATCGATAACGATATGCGTAAATTCTTCTTTGGTGAAGAAGCTTCCACCACCTGGAATCGCAAACGACTAGAAGCAGAACACACAAATTATCAACATTTCGATGTCGATATCCGCGATTATGACAAGATTAAGAGCATTTTTGAACGTTTTGGTAAGGACATCTCATTAGTCATTCACACTGCCGCTCAACCTTCTCACGATTGGGCTGCTAGCGATCCATTTTCAGATTTTTCTGTGAATGCCAATGGTACGCTCAACTTGTTACAAGCAACTCGCGAAATCTGCCCGGATAGTCCGTTTATTTTTACATCGACAAATAAAGTCTATGGCGATTTACCAAATTCGCTACCGTTAGTAGAACTAGACAAACGTTGGGAAATAGACTCATCTCATCGCTACTATTCAGGTATTGCGGAGGACATGAGCATCGATAATAGCAAACACTCGCTGTTTGGCGCATCTAAAGTTGCTGCCGATGTTTTGGTACAAGAATACGGTCGTTATTTCGACATGAAAACCGTTTCCTTCCGAGGTGGTTGTCTGACTGGGCCGAGCCATTCTGGCACGCAGCTACACGGCTTCTTGGCTTATTTAATGAAGTGTGCGGTTACGGGCAAACCCTATACAATTTTTGGATATAAAGGCAAACAAGTTCGGGATAATATTCATTCTTCCGACTTAATTGCCGCCTTTTATGAGTTTTATCAAGCTCCTGGCAGCGGGCAAATTTATAACATTGGTGGCGGTCGCGAAAGTAACTGCTCGATGTTAGAGGCGATCGAATTGTGCCAAAAAATTACTGGTAAGGAATTTAACTATTCTTACAAAGATGACAATCGCAGCGGCGATCACATTTGGTATATTAGCGATTTGTCTAAGTTCAAACAAGCTTATCCCAATTGGTCGATTAAGTACGATGTTCCCCAAATCTTGCAAGAGATTCACGACAAAAACATCGAGAAATGGAATTAAATATAGATCGTAGATTTGTAGGTTGGGTAGAGCGAAGCGAAACCCAACTCCCTAATTTAAATTTTAATAAATAGATTAAATCGTGATTAATAAAGGCAAACACTCCATCTTAGGAGTAAACGTACACGCAGTAGATTATGAATACGCAGTCGCGGCAATTGTCGCTGCTGCCGAACAAAAACAACCGTTTGCGGTGAGTGCTTTAGCCGTACATGGCGTGATGACTGGATTTATGGATGCGATCCATTTACGACGTCTGAATGGACTGGATTTGGTCGTTCCGGACGGACAGCCAGTGCGGATGGCACTAAAACTCATCCACGGCCAAAAATTACCCGATCGCGTATATGGCCCCAATCTCACGCTCAAAGTGGCCGAGGCTTTTGCCCAGCGGGGATTAAAGCTCTATTTATACGGCAGCAAACCGGAAGTATTGGCCGATTTGGTTGTCAATTTAAAACGGCAGTTTCCCCAGTTACAAATTGTCGGCCAAGAGCCTTCCAAATTCCGACGCTTGAATGAAGCCGAGCGATTGGAAGTAGCCAACCGGATTAAAGCATCTGGTGCCGATGCGGTGTTCTTGGGCTTAGGCTGTCCGCGCCAAGAGGTCTGGGCTTATGAATATCGAGAGCTAGTAAATATGCCGATCTTGGCTGTTGGGGCTGCTTTTGATTTCTTTGCTGGCAACCTCTCTCAAGCCCCAAAAATCATGCAGGATGCCAGTCTAGAATGGCTGTATCGGCTGATTCAAGAACCAAAACGCCTCTGGCAAAGGTATCTGATTCTCAATCCTATTTATGTGTGGAATGTGTTGCTCCAATATACTGGCTTAAAAAGGTTTAAACCTGCGCTGCCAGATGGGAATGAGAGCATTGAATCTTTTGGTTGATTGTTTATAACTAAAGCAGAGCGATCGTGGTTAAGTTCTCTTGGAATCGGTTGTTGTCTAAAAGACAATTTTTAATAGTAGGAATTAGTTCGGCAACTGCTATAACAATTTTATTTTTAAGTAAACTCCAGGTGCTGAGTTATTTAATTTATCCCTTCAAAAATGAGGGGAATAAACTTGCCCGCAGCCAGTCCCGAAAATTCACAGTTGTTGGGAAGAAGTCTTTGCAACAACGGGCAAAAGCCAAGGGACTAATTTATGGGGCTTTTCCAGAAGCTGACGATCGAGCATTTGCACTCGATCGTCAGTTGCAGTCTCAGTTTATTCGCGAATGTGCGATGATGGCGGTGGGGACTTTTTGGTTTACGCATCGTCCCAATCCAACCAGTTTTGACTTTACTAGTTCCGACTACTTTGTCAAGTTTGCACGCACTAATAATATCCAGATGCGAGGCACTCCGCTCGTCTGGCATGAATTTTTACCAGACTGGTTAAAAGCAACGCTGAATAGTAGTAATGCCAAGCAAATTTTAACCAACCATGTAGAGACGATCGTCCGACGTTATGCTGGCGAAATGCACGCGTGGGATGTGGTTAATGAAGGCATCGACGTGGGCGATAAACGTCCCGATGGACTCAGAAATACTCCGTGGCTGAAGTTTTTGGGGGTAGATTATATCGATTTAGCTTTTCGAGTGGCAGCAAAAGCCGATCCGCGCGCTAAATTAGTTTATAACGATTTTGGCGTAGAATATGACGAGCCTGGATATGACAACAAACGCGAGGCAATCTTAAATTTATTGCAGCGGCTCAAATCGAAAGGTACGCCAATTTATGCACTAGGTATCCAATCGCATTTATATGGCGATCGCGAGACTTTTAATGTTGCTAAATATAGAGAGTTTCTCAAAAATGTAGCAAGCTTAGGTCTAAAAATTATGATTACCGAGCTGGACGTTGTCGATAATAAGTTACCGCAGGATATCGATCGGCGCGATCGCATTATTGCCGGAGTTTATGAAGATTATCTATCGGTTGTTTTAGCCCAAAAGGCCGTTGTTTCGGTAACTACTTGGGGCTTGAGCGATCGCTATACTTGGCTTGCAGGCAAAAGTCCGCGCGCCGATAAAGCAGCGTTACGTCCGCTACCTTTCGATCGCAACTACAAACCCAAACTCGCCTGGAATGCGATCGCCCGTGCTTTCGATCGCGCTCCCAAACGCTAGTACGATCTCATCAACAATTGGTCATTACCGATCTAAAATATGATTCTCAATCTATGACAACAAACTGATTCCTATCGATCGCCCGATCTTCGGCAGACTATGAATCTCGATCGTAGCTTCAGCTTGATTGAAATATATCGATTCTCTAGACTTATCACATCATCACAATCGCGAAAAAATGCCAGAGCGTCATCAATCTTCAGTCATATGTATCAAACCGATCGGTGGCTTGTGTAATCGGCTACGAGCGATCGATTCAGCAATCGCTGTGGCGAAAGAAAATCATAGCTCCGTACATGTTATTTGGCCGATGAACGACCTCTTAAATTGTCGGTTTGAGGATTTGTTCGAGCTTCCTGCTAGCATCGATAAGATCGGTCAACCAAATACGAGCGGCTGGTTAAATAAAGCGATCGAGAAATTTTATCGCACAAAAATTGGTGGAGTTTTTCAGGATTTATATTTAAGGTATATTGTCAGATCGTTCGATGTAGTTTTGACATACGATCGCATGGAAGGCTATAAAAATTGCGACTATCAAGGTTGCGATTTTGCAGCGATGACTGCCAATAAACGAGCTTATATCACGACCTTTCATGCATTTTACGATGCCGCTCGTCCGTTTGCCGATTTTGTGCCAGTTCGGCAATTACAAAACATCATCGACGATTATACCAAAGGCTTCGAGAATGTCATTGGCGTTCATATCCGCCGGACTGACAATCGACAATCTTTAGCCGCTAGTCCGACCACAGAATTTGTGGAGTTAATGCAGACAGAAGTTCGTCAAGATAGCAACGTCCGATTTTTTGTAGCCACAGACTCACCATCAGAAGAAGAGTATTTAAATCAAACTTTTCCAGGTCGCATTATTACTTATCCCAAAAAATCGCTGGCTCGTCACGATCCTGAAGCAATTAAAGATGCCGTTATCGATCTTTATTGCTTGTCAAAATGCCGAAAATTAATCGGCAGTTACTATAGTTCTTTTACCGATACTGCCCACCAAATTAATGGGATTGAATATACGATCGTCAACGATCGATCGTAAATACGCCAGCTATATTGTCAGTATTTTGGCCGATTTAATGTATAAAAACTTTATTGTATTGTTGAAACATAATGAAGTCGTCGCTACCGAACAAGTTCGGGATGAGACGATCTCGCGATGATAAACACTCATCCGATCTCAGTAGCTATCGACATCCTAGCGATCGCGAATACGACGAAGATTGAAACAACATGGAATTACAGTCTGAGGAAGTAACACTAGCACATCGTTATATTATCGGTATGCGCGTCGATGCGACTAACTATGAAGATGCCACCAACCGGATTGTAACTTGGGCGCGACGGAAAGTCGGCAAGCGGATTTGTGCCGCAAACGTCCACATGGCAATGGAAACATATGACAACCCAGAATTTGCGGAAGTAGTCAATCGTGCCGATTTAGTCACCCCAGATGGAATGCCGTTAGTCTGGGGTTTGCGCGCGCTGGGGATTCAAGATGCCACCAGAGTTTGCGGCCCAAATCTCACTTTAACAGTTTGTGAAGCCGCCGCACGCCATCAGTTACCGATTGCGCTGTATGGGGGTACTCCTGAGAGCCTAATCGATTTTACTAATGTTTTGGTCGATCGATTTCCGGGAATCGAGATTGCCTGTCAGATTTCACCACCTTTTCGCGAACTCACACCCGCAGAAGATGCCGCCTACACCGCCCAAATCGTCGCCTCAGGCGCGCAAATTCTATTTGTGGGGATTGGTTGTCCGCGCCAAGAAATCTGGATGGCGGCACACCAAGATCGAATTCCCGCAGTGATGCTGGGAGTAGGGGCAGCCTTTAATTTTCATTCGGGGCGCGTCAAGCACGCCCCGCTCTGGATGCAGAAAATCGGTTTAGAGTGGCTATTTCGGCTGCTAATGGAACCAAGACGGTTGTGGAAACGTTATTTTAAGCAAAATCCTCGCTTTATTTTTTTGTTTTTCAGGCAATTAATCCGATCTCCGAGAATTGATAATTGAGAATTGATAATTACCTCTCCCCGTTCGTATTTCGATAATCGATCGTCGCTCTTTACATTCAAATTTATTGAGACTAATTGCCTAAATTTGACTGAAGTGCGATCGCGATCGCTGACTCGCAAGTATGAAAATGATAGCAACTAGATCGTCTATTGTATAAATAGATTGCAATCTATTCTAGTTTGATGAGCTGTGTAGCAAGTGTTTTGGCGGATTTAATCTCTAGAAGCTCTAGATATAATAAAAAATTATACATGCAGAATTTATGGAATCTCAAGAATCAATTGACTTAAACTTGAGTCATTATTTATTCGCAGTAAAACGGCACTGGATTCCTGCTGTTAGTATTTTTGCTGCGACAGTTGCGCTGAGTATTGCGGCAACCTCTTTGTTAAAACCATCCTATCAAGCAGAAGGAAGGTTGTTATTTAAGAATTCTACATTTAGGGTAATTGGGCCGAATCTAATTCCTAACAGTATGGAAGGAAGTGAGTCCGGCGATCTCAAGTCATTGGTATCGACTCAAAATCCCATCACCACTCAGATGGAAGTAATTGCCTCGCGACCATTATTACAAAAAACAGCCGATCGCCTCAAACTTAAAAACGATCGCGGCAAATTAATCGCAGCAAGCGATCTCCATTCTGGATTGACAACCAAAATTGTCGGCGGAGCGGATATATTACAAGTTAGCTTTAAAGGTCGCAATCCTAAAGATGCCGCCAATATAGTTAATACATTGATGAATGTTTATTTAGAAAATGATATTCAGGCCAGCCAATTGGAGGCGGAGACTGCTCGACAATTTATAGAGCAGCAGATGCCAAAAACTTTAGCTGCTGTAAATGCCGCAGAAAGCGCGGTACGGAGCTTTAAACAGCAAAATAATATTGTCGATCTCTCAGAAGAAGCTAAATCTGCTGTGAGCGTGATTGGCAACTTAGACAATAACATTAATGCCGTTCGATCGGAACTAGAACAGGCCAACGCTCAAAGTCAAGAATTATACAAAAAAGTTAATTTAAATTCTCAAGACGCTTTAGCAGTTAGCGCAATTAGCCAGTCGCCCGCAATTCAGGGCATTCTCACTCAGCTTCAAGATGTAGATAGACAGTTGGCAACTGAAAGTAGTCGCTTTTCTGATGACAATCCAATTATTGTCAGTCTCAAAGAAAAGCAATCAAAACTGAAAACACTATTATCACAACAAATTCGCAATACGATCGGGAGTCAAGCACAAATTCCCCAAGGATTGCTAAAAATTGGCGACCTCAAACAGAATCTGATTACCGAGTTACTGCGATCGCAAGTACAACAAACTGGCTTAGTTAACAAACTAAATTCCCTCCAGAGTTCTCGTGCTGCTTACGAAAAAAGAGTTAGCGTCATCCCTAAGTTGGTACAGACTCAACGTCAATTAGAACGCAAACTAGAAGTCTCTCAATCTACTTATCAATCTTTATTAAAAAAGCTGCAAGAACTCCAAGTAGCTAGAAACAAGAGTACGTCGAATGCTCGGATTATTTCGAGTGCTGCCGTTCCGGAGAAACCAGATCCAGGGCCAAAACTAATCATAGGAATTTTGGGTGGTTTGGTGGGTGCTTTATTTGGTACTAGTGCAATTGCTTATCTAGAACTCAGAGATGGATCCCTCAAAACTGTCAAAGAGATCGATAAGGTGTTTGGATATACTTTGCTAGGAATGATTCCAGCAACTCAGCGGAAAAAGAATCGCGCTCGTGCGACTACCCCAGAACAAACAACTCTAGAAATTGCAGTTAGAGATACACCTCAATCGATAACTAGCGAAATGTCCCGCACGATTCAATCCAATCTACGATTTTTAGGTGCGGATAAACCGTTAAAAACAATTGCAATTACTAGTAGTGTTGCGAATGAAGGTAAATCTAAAGTAGCAGCTAATTTAGCCGCAGCGATTGCCGGAATGGGACAAAAAGTGTTGTTAATCGATGCCGATATGCGCGTTCCTTATCAGCACCGTTTCTGGAAGTTACCACTCAAAAAAGGTTTGAGCGAACTCATAGAGCGGAAATCTAAATTTCAACAAATCTCCTGGACGGTGATGGAAAATTTAGATGTATTGACTGCTGGAGGTAAACCATCAAATCCGCTATCCGTTCTTGAATCCAAACACATGAAATCGCTCATTCAAGAAGTTTCAAAATTCTACGATTTTGTAATTATCGATGTCCCACCAATTTTAGTCGCTAGCGACGCACTAACTATCGGTCAGATTACTGATGGCGTGTTATTAGTGTCTAGACCTGGGGTAATTAATGCCAAGGATGCTAAAGCCGTCCAGGAAAAATTCAAAATGTCGCAATGTAATGTGCTGGGCTTAATTGTCAACGGTGTCATTCAAAAATATGAAACTGAAGATTATTTTTCCGCCAGCCAAGAATACTTTAGCGTTGAAGAAGAAACTGAAGTACCTTGGACTGATTACATGACTAAACTTGGCGAAACTATCGCCGATCGATCTCAATCAGATACAAAGTTTATCGAGACAGATGGTGCGACGACAATGCTAGGCAAGTTGACAAAATTTAATAACTAAAAATATGGCATCTGTCTATAAATGTGGAGAATGTTATTTAGATCGATAATATATTGTCAGCGATCGCGGTCACAATTTATCGCTCTCGGTTGAGGAGATATTTTATACACGATATTTTGCTGTAATTAACTTCACATGCTCCGCTATTTGTCTGAAATTAAGTTAAGATAATTAGCCGATCGTCAGGAAAAATCGATCGGCTATAATACTAAAACAGTTTTTTAATCTAAAAATCTACCTAAATATCAACCTTATCAAAAATCGATATCTACGATCGTTATTTAATATTATCCAAATAAAATAGGTGGAAAATTATGAGCGTTAAGCTAGGATCGATCGGCAGCTTAACGCTCTAAACTTTTGTGGATGCGAAAATTAATATGTATATTAGGTATTTAATAAATGAGTTTAAGACAAGATCGGCTGAATACTAAAGCCCTGACCATACCAGAAATAGCCATATTTCCCCTATTGGCATCGATTGTTTGGGTCGCAAATTTTTGGCACTCTGCTAGTTTCGGACTGTATGAAGATGATTGGAATAGAATTCCTAATATTATCGGACTGAGTTGGTCGGAAATATTCAATAAAGTTGTTTTTGAAACCAGCGGTCAAGGTCGTCCGTTTCACGATGGTTTTATTTTCCTGTTTTCTTTTTTGGGCATTAAACTTGGGGGATTACAGTATGCCTATGCGATCGGTGCGGCGATCGTTTCGGCAAATGCTTGCCTATTCTATTTGTTGCTAAATAAAATATATAATAATCGAGTTTTTGCCGTTACTGGAGCCTTAACCTTCTGTCTCTTTCCCGCCGACACTACCAGAGATTATCTTACTCATTCATTAGGCATCCAGCCCTCATTAACTTTTCTATTAATCGCGCTTCATTGCTACACTTCAGGAAGGATAAAACTAGCTTATCCCATCGTATTTTTATCTTTAATAGCCTACGAGCCTGTCTTTACAGTGTTCTTTGCCGCTCCGTTATTTAATAAAAAATGGGATTCAAAATTACCTAAAGAGTTAGTCAGACACGCACTGATTTTAACTAGTATTATTATCCTGACGCTAATAGTACGTAAAATTGTCGGCGAAGGTCAAGTGTCGCAGTTTGGTTTGCAATCGATCGTTTTGTTAGTACTCAACCCCATAGTTGGGTCGATTACTAGCTTGGCAATGCTAGTCTACCGACCGCTAGAAACATTATTTAAATTCAACACAGAACTTTGGCCATTCTGTCTTCTAGCTTTCATCGGTTGCGCAGGTTTATTTGCCTACTTAAAAGTAGAATCACTGCACAAAGTATTTAGCTTGCACGCGCTAGTCCGCTCGAAACGGTTTTTAAAAATACCTGAAGCGTTCGAGCCATATGGCAAACCAATTATAACTGGACTAGTCGCCCTCATGCTGGCTTATCCGCTAGCCATGACTAGTTATGGATTTGCCATTAGCGGTAGAACTACGCGAGTTCATGTAGCGGCAATTATTGGCACTTCAATCTTGTCGGCTTGTATCTGTTCGGCTATTTTAGTGACAGCTAGCAAGTACGATCGCAAGCGGTTGGCAGTTTGGGGATTAGCAGGCTTCTTTGCTTTATTAGTTGGCTTTGGACTCAGAGTTCAACAAGACTACCAGTTAATGTGGCAACATCAAAGAGGGTTTTGGAGCGATGTGGTGCGTCTGTGTCCCGATCTCACCGAAGGAACGACGATCTTTGTCGAACCTAGTGGGTTGCGCGATACCCGACAACCAATGCCGTTTCGACCATCGAGAGGTGTTTCAGATCCCAAACAAATTAAAGGACTAGAGTGGGAATTGCCGCAGGTACTAGACAATATCTATCAGTTTCCCACGAGTTGGCAATTAAAACCGAAAGCATATCGCTTACAATCAGATTGGCAAGAAAAAATATTGTCCGATCGTAATTTATTTCGCGTTAGTGCTGCGATACCTGTCATCAGTGATGATGAAATAAATCGCGAGCTTGAAAGTACTAAGGTAATTTTTCTAGAAACCAAAAGTGGTAAATTGACTCGCCGCACTGAACCGCTGACGATCGGCGATCGACAGTTTGAATTAAAACAACAGACTCGTTCGGGATTGCAACCATTTGACAAGAAATATCTCTATAATTATCTAATTCAAAGCCCTGACGAGCGACCAATTGATTACTTAATTGGGAACGGTACACCTATCAGTAAAAAATCCTCATGAGCGACAGTAACCAAAATATTCTATTGGCAGTTCCCACTGGCGCATTAGTAATTAGCGATCGAGAGAATGTAACATCTGCCCTCGACAATCCGCTGAAATTTTCTTTAATAATTCCGACCTTTAATGAAGGACAAAATATCAAAGAAATAGTTACTATTTTAAGTGGATTACTCGATCGCATCATTCCTGACGAATACGAACTGATTGTCGTCGATGATGATAGTCCCGATCGCACTTGGGAACTAGCCTGCGAACTCATCCCCACTTATCCCCAACTGCAAGTCATGCGCCGCACCACCGAGCGCGGACTCTCAACGGCAGTAATTCGCGGTTGGCAAGCCGCACGCGGCGAAGTCTTAGGCGTCATCGATGCCGACTTGCAACACCCGCCAGAAATTCTGTTACAACTCTGGGGTGAGATCGTCAAAGGTGCCGAATTATCTGTCGCCAGTCGCAACGTCGAAGGCGGTGGCGTCAGCGAATGGAGTATCGTGCGGCGATTTTTGTCGCGCGGCGCACAAATGCTGGGACTAGCCATCTTACCAGAAGTGATCGGTCGTCTTTCCGACCCGATGAGCGGATATTTTATGGTACGTCGCAGTGCGATCGCGAATAAACCACTCAGTCCTGTCGGTTACAAAATCTTAATTGAAGTCGCCGCCAGAGGCCAAATTCGGTGGATTGCTGAAACCGGATATGTATTTCGGGAACGGGTTGCGGGTGCGAGTAAAGTTACCTGGAAACAGTATGTAGAGTATATCCAGCATTTAGTGAGATTGCGGTTTTCACTATGGCCTGTGACGCGCTTTCTCCGCTTTGGCGTGGTGGGATTTAGCGGCGTGTTTGTCGATTTGGGCGTCTTTTATGTATTGAGAACTCTGTTAGGCATTGGCTTAACTCGC
Organism: Chamaesiphon polymorphus CCALA 037; assembly: GCF_003003845.1. GTDB lineage: Bacteria > Cyanobacteriota > Cyanobacteriia > Cyanobacteriales > Chamaesiphonaceae > Chamaesiphon > Chamaesiphon polymorphus. Next base: position 34,009 of record NZ_PVWO01000011.1, read on the forward strand.
AGCACGATTTTGTCTTCAGAAGTAGCTATTCTCAATAATTTCTTGTGGAATGATGTCTGGACATTTGGCGATCTGAGTCGCGGTCAAGAAGGTAACCGCAAACGGTTCCGCAGATTTATCAAATTCAACCTGATCTGTCTGTCCGGCTTAATTATCAATACCTTAATTGTCAATGTTCTGTTTAATGTATTTAATATTAATGAATATATCGCTAAATTAATCGCGATCGCCGTAGTCACGTTTTGGAATTTTTGGTTTAACTTAAAACTCAGTTGGCGCGTTACCGATACCGAGAAAGACTACAGCTCTAAACCCAAACGGTAAATCGGTTGGACTGCGCTGGCGATCGATTTTCACCCTCAAATGGGTTATATATTGATGCCAGCAGTGGAGTATTGCCAACTCGAACGCAAATCTAATCCAACCGCATCTGGCTAAAATCGATCCATGGGGTGAATGCAGTACCTGAGTTAACTCACTTAAGTTCGACTTAAGCCGATCGAGGATTGAGAGCCTCAACCTCGATCGGGCGAGTGTATTAAGGTTTGATGCCACTTGTCGATCGTAGTACTTAAGTTAGGTATTATCTAGACATATCT
>NZ_PVWO01000219.1 GCF_003003845.1 Chamaesiphon polymorphus CCALA 037
GAGATGTGTATAAGAGACAGGTGTTGAGTCGTTCTCGATCGAGGTTGATGCCTGGGTTATTTGGATTGGTGATGCTGCGACTTTCGGGGGTGTTGGGGTCGATTGCTGTCGCAGACGGCAAGCCGTTCGAGTTGCCAGAATCGCGGCGATGGTTGAGGCGGCGTTCTTCGGATAGTACTTGTCGTCGGAGGGTGTCGAGTTGGCTGAGGATGTCTGGGGGGATGTCGCCTTTAGGGTAGAGATCGCGGGTGGCGAGGAGTTCGACGAGGTTGCGGGATTTACTGCGTTCGGCATATTCGATTGCTCTATCGAATTGTTGGGTGTTGATGCAGGATTGCACGAGGTTGAAGTAGACTTCGATCGCTCCTTCGATTATTTCTTGCTTACTCTGGTCGCTGGTTGCCCAAGTACGGCTTTGTTCGACGGCTGAGATCGCTAATTGATAGGCATCGATCGCCTGTTGCCAATTGCCTTCATCAAAGTGTAAATTGCCAAGATTTCGGGCTGTTCCGAGACAATCGATCGGGATATCTTGAGGTTTATATATCTCCAGGGCAGATTGATAACAAGCGATCGACCGTTCCAGATTCTCTGCTCCGTCGTTTTTAATCTGGTAATTGTAGGCAACAGCGAGATTATTTTGAGTCATTGCCCAGTCAATCGGGAAATCTGCTTTGGTATATATCTCCAGGGCAGATTGATAACAAGCGATCGACCGTTCCAGATTCTCTGCTCTGTCGCCTTTAATCCGGTAATTGTAGGCAACGGCGAGATTATTTTGAGTCATTGCCCAATCAATCGGGAAATCTTTTTTGGTTCTAATCTCTAAGGCAGATTGATAGCAAGAGATCGACTGTTCCAAATTCTCTGCTCTGTCGCCTCTAATCCGGTAACTGTAGGCAGCAGCGAGATTATTTTGGATATCTGCCCAATAAATCGGCAAATCTACCTTGGTTTGTATCTCCAGGGCAGATTGATAGCATTCAATAGATTTTTCCAGATTCTCTGCTCGATCTCCCCTAATCCTGTCTCTGTATGCAGTGGCAAGATCGTTTTGGGTAATTGCCCAATTAATCGGCAAATCTGCCTTGGTTCTAATCTCTAGGGCAGATTGATAGCATTCAATAGACTTTTCCAGATTCTCTGCTCGATCTCCCCTAATCCTATGCTGGTGAGCATTGGCAAGATTATTTTGAGTCATTGCCCAGTCAATCGGGAAATCGACTTTGTTGTAAACCTCTTGTGCGACTTGGTGACAAGCGATCGACAATTCCATGTTCACAGCCTTATTTCCCAGTGGAAATTGCTGGATGAGATTACCAAAGTCAACAATATCGTTAGTGATTAACCTTTGAGTATCTCGATCCATTTCCGCAAAACTAGTGCTTACCCAGTCCTTCAGTATCTCAACGATCTCATCATCCAAAAGAACTAGATTTTGCTGCAATAGTGGATAGACAACTTGAGAATCGCCGTTGCTATTTGCGATTGACTGCAATACCTCCAGTAAAAAATCAAGCTGTTGCTCTGTTTCCTGCATGAACAATTACTCTCTTCAAGAACGACCCTCAACATTATGATAGATCTATATTTCTGGGTAACACGATCGATCCACCACAACCAGAGTTTGCACTACTGCCAAAGAATCGGACAGCACTCATCGATCGATTTTCTGGCATCACGGGCTATCGATCTTTGGTTTGAGTATTGAGATCGAGATACACAACTCAATTTATCATCGATCGCGGGATTCGGTCTAATTAGTATTAAAGCCATTAACCAGCAACACGATCGGATAATTGCCGATCTCAGCCATTACGATGTTTTCGATACCTCTGTCATCGTTGCTGCATAAATAAAGCTCGATCGATACTTTAGGTTACTCGTTACTGACCGATCGCGCAAAATGCCGCCCAGGGGTTAGTCTTCTGCTCGATCGAATAAAGCAATTTTTGGTGTTGATGAATTGATGTATGATATGGGGTAATTTCTCCATGCGGATCTTAATTACTGTGTACTAACATACTATCTACCGATCGCCCATGTTGGCTCTGACTCACACTAGAAATAGCAATAGCAGTTTCTTAATCGACTAATACTGATTGAAATAATGACAACAAAAATTAAATTGAGGTAAACATGAAAGTACAAAAAATATCAACTTGTGTTGTTCTAGCATTGGTATCTGTACTGTATTCAATAAATGTAATAGCACAGGAGAGAAAAATAACATGGGGCACTTCTGCCTCAAGTCTTGGCAGTAAACTAGATCAGACTTTTAGATTGAATTGCCCTCCAAACGGTAGTATTGGTAGTATTTGGGGCACAGATATCTACACTAGTGATTCTTCGATTTGTACTGCGGCTGCACATTCAGGATTAATTACAGCTAGGGATGGTGGTCGGGTAAGAATTAGAATTCGCCCAGGGGCAGAATTTTACAATGGCACTACACGTAATGGGATCACAACCAATGGTTATGGTAGTTATCAGAGTAGTTTTATATTTCTTGGGTCAGATGGGAGTCCGGTGTTTAAAGAGCTACCTATTCGCCTAATTCAATGGGGTGATTCGGCTTCTGGTGTTGCAGCTCGGCTGGATCAAGACTTTACATTCAATTGCCCTCCAAACGGGAGTATTGGTAGTATTTGGGGCACAGATATTTACACTACTGATTCTTCGATTTGTACTGCGGCTGCACATTCAGGATTAATCACAGCTAGGGATGGTGGTCGGGTGACAATCAGAATTCGCCCTGGAGAAGAATTTTACAATGGTACGACCCGTAACGGAATCAAAACCAACGGTTATGGTCGCTATAATAGTAGTTTTATATTCCTCGGCAAGTAAGAAGGTATCTAACTAAACTATTAGTGTAGAACTGCAAAATATTTATCTGGGTTTTAGAGTTTGACTATTACTAAATAATTAGAATAGGAGTAGTCAAACTCAAATAACTTCTCCAATCTACTCATTTCTAAGTAGGTAGATGCAATTATTTATAAAATAGATTATGTCTGAAACCTAGTTGGTGGGCAGTGCCCACCCTACGCGATATTTTATATTTAATTACGCCCATCTACTTACGATCCAAGATTTTACAATTTTGGACAGACCTCAAAAAATAGTTGCGATCGATAGAAACAAACATCAAATTCTATAAAGAAATTCATCCGTCCCAACAGTAATGGCACATCATCCGATTTGCTCCAGGCAAATACCAGACGCACTGGGTTAAAATTGCCAATTTGGGCTGAAACTAATAAACCTCGCGCCTCTGTCGATGCTAAATTTCCAGCTAGAGTTACAGCCATTGTCTGCTCTTCCCATGCAGCACCAAGCTGAACGCCCAGTCTGTACGGCAACACATTTACACTAGCACCTGTATCTAGTAAAGCCACGATATCGATCGATGATTCTCGATACGTCAATGTCAGTGGCATTTTTGGTACCGCATCAACAACACCGAAAGCATCAAATCCTTCGATAAAGTTAAACCTTTGACTGTCGCGCATCATGCCTGTGGTGCTTCTGATTCTAATAGTTGGGCTAATTTGTGAGCTGCTTCATGGGAATCGAATGGCGACCAGATCTCATAAGTTGCGCCAGGTTGCAACGCTGGCTCTTCCTCTTGTGCCAGTTCTGTCACTAAAAACTGCATAACCTTTAACTTATCTGCACGAGGCAAATTTCTTAGCGTTGGAAACAATTCTGTTACTGTCATGAGTATTTAGAGAATTCACTTTTCTTTTATTTTGTCACAACAAGATCGGCTACTGATGAGAATGTAGCACATTTGCCATTAACTATCTCTGAAACCCTGACATCATCGCGATCGAGCCGACTTGGTTGAATAATTTACAATTGGTAATTGATATCTCCAAAGATAACGTATCTAACGCTCCTATAGTCGCTCGTTACTGCCCGATCGCGCAGAATGCTGCCCAATGATAAGGAGCCGCAAAGGGTTCAGACTCTTTCTCAATCCGATCGAGCTGTGCGTCGATTTCGATCGTTCGACTGGGACGAATACCAGACTGAGCCAACCAAGGCGTAACCATTTCCTTAATTTCCTGACCATTGGCTTGTCGCAGCCAGCGTTGAGCATCATTGAGGGCGATCGATACCGAATCATTCTGTTGCAAGTTATTGTAGAAGCGGATCATCAAACAGGTGGTAGAAAGATCGTCCACTGCCCATAGCGAACTAACGATACTGGGGCTACCAGCGAACAGAAAACCACTGGGCAGACCGATATATTCATCGATTTGTTTCGACACATCAACTATGCCCGTTTCACAGGCGGAAAGCGTCACCAAGCGGCATTGGCGGAGGTCTTGAGTGAAGATTTCACCCAAAGTCAGGCACTTTTCTAGGTCGCGGATTTTTTGACCGTCTGGGGTGGTGACGAGACTTTCTGACATCATTAATGCCGATTGGATAGGGTTGGCAAAGTCAAAGACTCCATGACAGGAGAAGTGAACGCAGTTGCTTTGGGAGAGGAGTTCGGGGGTGAGGACGGATTTTTGGGCTGCTTGGTGGCTGAAGACGCGATCGAATGGTTGAAAATGAGTTCTTAATGCGGTTACTTCGAGGTTGGTAAAGGTCAGATCTTGGGTGGGATCTTGGACGGCTAACAGGTTTTGCAGGGGTGGGCGGCTCCACTGTTGGGCTAGTTTGAGCAACTGGACGCTGGGGGCATAGCGAACGCCTTGGGGAAATCGATCGAGTAAGCAAGTTTCGGTATTATCGGGAAGGACGATCGGTAGGGCATGGAGGGGAATCAGGTGGAGGAAGCGATGGGGAATCAGAATCAGTCGATCGCATTCAGGGGGCAGTTGTTGGAGGATTTCTGCCAAGCCCAATGTTTGCGAGAATTGCGCTAGGTATTGGGGTAATGCTTGTTTCCAGTCTTTGTTGATTCGTTCGCGATACTGACTATAGGCTGTTTGATACTCGGTCAGAACTTCGATGAATTGCTGGAAGGCTTCAGGAGTGGACTCGATGAGCTGGGGGTGAGTTGCTTGAGGGGTGACGATAAATGTCAGGAGTTTGTCTTGGGCGATGTACCAGGTGACGAGGGCAGTACGATCGTTGGGGAGTGCCGATCGCATTTCCTCAAAGCTAATCGGTTCGACTTTTTGGGTGAGTTGAAAGCTGGGATCGATGGGTTGGATATGGGTGGTAATCAATCGCTCGAGTTCTTGTTTGAGGGATACTAATCGATCGCTATGTTCGATCGCAGTTCCACTTTGGGAAATAGCTACACCGCGTTGGCTATTGTCACTATCGATGAATCTCTGCCCAGAACGGTTATTTTGTTGTTGGATCTGGCGTTCTGCGATTAGTAGCTGTCTTCGCAGTTCTGCTAAACTGGCGAGAATTTCTGGGGCGATTTCACCTCTGGGGTAGGTGTCGCGATTAGCGAGGAGATCGACTAGGTTGCGGGATTTGCTGCGTTCCGCATATTCGAGAGCTTTGTCATACTGTTGGGTGTTGATGCAAGATTGGATTAGGTTGTAATAAATCTCGATCCCCTGTTCGAGGAATTCTTGTTTGTTCTGGTCGGTCATAGCCCACGAGCGTAATTGCTCGACGGCAGTAATGGCTATTAAGTATGTATCGATCGCCTGTTGCCAATTGCCTTCGTTAAAGTGCAAGTTGCCCAAATTTCTGGATGTGCGGAGACACTCTATCGGCTGTTTTGAAGGGGTGCATATCTCAAGTGCTGCTTCATAGCAGGCGACCGCCTGCTCCAGGTTCTCAGTACGCACTCCTTTGACTCGATTATGGTATAGAAGAGCGAGATCGCCTTGGACTACAGCCCACGCCACTGGGAAATCAACATTCGTATATACCTGCAATGTTGCTCTACAGTATTCGATCGATTTCTCTAGATTCTCGGCTCGATCTCCTTTGATTCGATAAAAGTATGCAGCGGCGAGAAGAATTTTGGTCTGTTGCCAATTTCGTGGTAAATCAGCTTTGGTATAAACTTCTAATGCTGATTCAGAGTAAGCGATCGACTTTTCCAGATTATCCGCTTTATCTCCTCTGATTCGCTTGCGGTATGATATTCCAAGTTTATATTGAGTTAATGCCCAATCTTGAGGGAAATCAGCTTGGTTATATATCTCTAATACTGATTCACAATACCCAATCGACTTTTCCAGATTATCTGCTTTATTTCCTCTGATTCGGTCATAGTATGCACCTGCTAAAAGATATTGAGTGAATGCCCAATCTTGAGGAAAATCAGCTTGGTTATATATCTCTAATACTGATTCACAATACCCGATCGACTTTTCCAGATTATCTGCTTTATCTCCTCTGATTCTTAGAAAGTATGCTCTAGCAAGCTTATCTTGCAAGAATATCCATTTTTGAGGGAAATCAGCTTTAGTATAAACCTCTAATGCAGATTCACAGTAGGCAATCGACTTTTCCAGATTATCAGCTCTCTCTCCTTTAATCCGATTATAGTATGCATCACCAAGACAGCCTACACTCTGCGCCCAAGCTATGGTTGGATTTTCCTTGGTGTACATTTCCAGCGATGCTTTAAAATATTCGATCGATTCCTCTAGATTTTCTGCTTTATCTCCACTAATTCTTTCACTGTAAACATAGCCAAGAAGTGTTTGAATATTCGCTATTGTTGCCCGCTGAAGTGGAAAAATTATTTTGGTATAAACCTCTAGTGCTGATTGCCAGCAGGCAATTGCCTGTTCTATATTCTCTGCTCTCTCTGGTCTGATTCTTTCAAAGAATACATGGGCAAGGAAATTTTGAATAGCCGCCCAATCTGTTGGGGAATTTTCAATTGTCAATACTCCCAAACACAATTGGCAACAAGCAATGCTGATTTCAATATTATTGGATCTATCTCCAAATTTAAAATTATAAAACCGCGAACTCAGCTTTTGATAGAGACATGTAATATCAGATGGCAATGATTCTCGAAAAAGCTTAGCAAGCACATCAATTAAGTGATGATTGAGATAATCTAAGTGCTGATGAAAAAATTCAAAAATTGTTTCTTTGTCTTCATCATTTGGATACTCTCAAACAAGTTCGATTAATTCCTTGGCTACTCGATCATATTCTGTCATTGCCGCCATGTCTTTTGCTTTAATTTCTAATATCAATTCACGAAAAAAGATCGAAAGCTATCGCAAAAGGATGAGGATATAATCACAACATAAGAGTAACGAATAATCACTCTAATCGCGATTAAATAAATAAACTAGGAGAAACATGAAATAACTCTCCTAAAACCTTAGCTTGAGCCTTACTAATCGATCGCTTGCCATTAACTATTTCAGACACCACCCCTCTAGAGCCAATTACACCCACCAACTCTTCTTGCTTCATATTTCGCGCCTCCATCAAATGCACCAGCATTCGATCCGTTCCAGCACTTGGCAACGGATAGCGATCCTCCTCAAACTTTTCGATTAAGATCGTCAACAACTCCAGCAACGCATCTTCCTCTGGAGAGCGTTGACGATGCTCCAATGATTCAGCCAAGACAATTGCCGCTTCATTTTCAGCTTCAGTTTCGATCGGCTTTGGTTGATACTGAGCCAACAGATCGCCATAAACACTACGATTAATAGTATGGGTCATCTTTCCATTTATCCTTATCGTATTCAGCGTGGGTTAATACATACTTAATGTAGATGCGCCCAGTGGCATATACAATGCTAGTAATCAGGCGATAATCATTGCCCTTGATATTGAAAACTGTAAAATTACCAACAGCATCGGCGGCTGGATAAGTTTGCCGGACATCGACTAGATTTGCCCATCCTGATGATTTTGCGACCCGATACCAGGCATCGAGTGAATCTGCTGCATCAGCATGTATTTCTGAAAACTCTAGCAATCTTTTCCGACTGACGATCCGCATGAATTGGAATGTGTCTACATCATCTCATGTTCTCATAACGAGAATATAAAGTCAATGATTCGGAAAAGTGGATAACCCCCTCATAGCTTCCCTTTAGAATGCCGAGTGAGCCACCAAAATAAAACTCCAGCCACGATCGCAAAAATACAACCCACCAAAGCATGAAACAAAAGATTGCTTAGATACAGCCCGATCGCCCCGTCTACTGCACCTTCATCCAACTTGATTCCAAAATAATTCAGGGCATCCTGAGCCGCTTTTTGCCTAATCGCAGCCGAAAGACTAGTTGCAGATAAACCAGTACCTACCATCGCCACCAAAATATTTAGATTGCGGTTTCTTATTGTCTCTGCTGCTTCTCTAGCCAACTGTTGCTTTTGCCCCTCAATTTCCACCAACCCGCGAATTGTTTCGATCGTCTGGTCGAACAGACTTCTACCTGTGGCTAAATACTCCAGATTATAACTAGTTTGCTTCAAATGTCGCTGACAATCGCGGCTAACAAACCGATCCCAAAACGTTAGATCGTCACAGTCAGGTAACGCTATTTTCTGTAATGCACTCAATCGATCGGCAAAATTTTCAGTATTGATTTTAATAGTTGTAAGCTGATTTTGAATATCCAAGATCGACTTAGAATATTGCAATGTTTCCTGTGGCTTTGCTATCAACCAGTCTTCAAGAATATTCAAACGTTCTTCACGAGTTCGATCCACATGAGGTGTTAGCATTCGGGCTAGCTTCCGATTATTTGGCTCTTGCTTGAGAATAATTCCTACCCGACTTTGTAACCCCGCTGATTCTGACTTTAGTAGTCTTTCCAGATGCGGTTTCAACTTCCGATTTCTCAGTCGCGAAGTTTGCCCCTCTAACTGCTCCCACAAAGCCTCATCCTGCTTCAGCTTCACCTCCTGAAAATCCCGCGCTGTCTGCTCCAACTTCTCATACAACTTACTAGCCTCTCGGTAAGCCAATTCAGCCTGATGCGCCGCCCATTGAATCTTGCTCCGACTCAATAGCAACTGCAACATGGCATGGTAATAGTCACCCTTAGCTTCTAGAGCGGCTGTTTG
>NZ_PVWO01000220.1 GCF_003003845.1 Chamaesiphon polymorphus CCALA 037
AGATGTGTATAAGAGACAGGTTTTATCAGAAGCTCTAGATCGAATCTTAAATTGGTTGCACGATCGACAACGCCAACATCCTGAGTTTTCTGGATATTATTGGGGTGAATACGGAGGATATAATCGAATAGACGATCGATTATATCCTCAAATGAGATTGGGGTTGTCTCGCTTGGAAATTGCAGAAATTTCCAAGGAATTGCCAGAACCATTGCCACCGGAGGTCATCGAATTATATCAATGGAGAAATGGCAGTATTTCTGACGACCCTCGTATATATAATTGGTTATTCAATTTTCGGGAAGGGTTCGGCTCACAACGTGCAGCTAAATCGCTCGATCTACAATCTGCCGTTAGCAGCTACAGAAATAAGCAAAGTTATAGTCTTGAAGATGTAACTGTAGACAACTTATTGACTACTCGATATGATAACAATTCAATGCAATTGTTTGAGGCAGCCGAATGTGTGGACGGGTATATGGTGATGAATCAAAGCAGACAATCCTACCCTATTGTATTTTGGGATTTCAAAGGTGGCTCGGATGTTACTTATACAAAATATGCCAGCTTGACGGATATGATGGTGACAATTGCCGAGAGTTATGAGAATGCCTGCACGATAGACAAGCGAGGGAGAATAATTGAGAACAAAGATAAGTGGTGGGAAATATGGAGAAAATACAATGCTAGTTATTGGGTGAATTTATCGCTGAGAAATATCGATCTAATTCAAAACAAACTCCCTTCATATATCTGCGGTGAGTACTTATCAGTAACAGTTGTCAAAGAACTTGCGGATACATTAAAATTTTCTCAAGATGTTAGGTTAATCGAAGTATTGAGCAGTTTTTTGAGAAGTCCTCGCATCGATCCAGATTTCGATCGTCAATTAAAACATACAGCATCTATGTATTTAAGTAGCGTAGGTGGTAGTCAGGCAGTGGATTATTTATTACCTATTCTCAATGATGATGACTGGGAAACTCGTTACTTAGCAATAGTTGCTTTAGGGCAAATTAAAGACGATCGATCGGTTCCAGCTTTAATAAATTGTCTTCAAGATGAACAGGAACATGTTAGAAGACAGGCACAAGTTGCTCTCGATCGCATTCAGACAGGAGATGGAAAACTGGCAGGCTTTAGAAGTACCCCTGCGGTATCTTTTCTAGAATCACAATATGGCTTACAAGGTTTAGATCTATATGATGTCACTGGTCTCAGCGTACCCCCGATCGATAACGAGCAGTAAAGTATTTAATAGGGTAAAATATTCGCTAACTAGCGATCGATCTGTTAAAGATATAAATTCTTCTGGCTAGATTCATCTAATTATGTCGATCGAGACTCATTATATTGTTGTTGCAATCGATCGGGAATACGGATCGGTTTTTTGGTTTCTAGATTGACAAAAATGCCCGTTTGTTGTGCGATCGCGGAGACTTTTCCTGGCAACGAAATTTCCGCGCCAACTACCCACCGCAATGATGCTAAGGATTCCATCCACATTTTGCCGATCGGTCGATCGTGCATTTGAATGGATTGTTTATAGTCAATCGTCGTTTGCAAGACAATGGGGGCAAATCCATTTGCGACTTGCTCCTGGAGCGGGAAGAAACTACTTAGCATTTCGAGACGGAGATCTTCTAGCCAGCGCACGTAGACAATGTTGCTGACAATTCCCGCAAAGTCAATATCATAAGTTTTGACTGGTAGCTGTAGTTCGATCTCAAATGGTTTGCGCTGTTCGATCTCGCTCATATCTAAGTTTTAAAATGCAAGTTAGATTTAACATTACCAGAGATAACTTGTAAAATGCAAGAAAAGATTGCGACAACATTAAAAGTTTCATGACACTCCCCAAGCGTTCTCCTTGCCCTGTTGCCTGTACGCTAGATCTCATTGGCGATCGCTGGACGCTGCTGATAATTCGCGACATGATGTTTTTTAACAAGCAGCGATTTGAGGAGTTTTTGGAGTCACCAGAGGGGATCTCGACGAATATTCTTGCCAGTCGGCTCAAGTTGCTCGAAGAATTGGGATTGGTAGAAAAGCAGCCCTACAGCAATCACGCGCGGCGGATGAATTATCAATTGACGGATGAGGGTAAAAGTCTGCGTCCGGTATTAAAAGTGATGGCGGTTTGGGGTTTGAAGCATGTGGAGGGGACGCAGGTGCCATTTTTTGAAAACCCTAACTCTGATGTTCTGGATAAAAAATAAATAACTGACAGCCTGTCGCCGATTGCGGAATGTGGCTAGAACCGATCGGGTGATGAATGAATGTCCCAGCCGGATAGTCGCGAGTGCCATCATTAAACACGCCACTCATCACTAGCACTTCCTCTGAATTGTCGTGATGAAAGTCGATGCCTTGCCATTTCGCGCCGGGTGCAATGTCCACCAGGATTGCTTGCGCGCCAGCTTCTCCTTGCCATAACTGACGCACGTATATGCCCTGAAATACCTCTTGACTGGGGCTGTTTTTGCCATCCGACCAAACGATCGCGCTCATGTTAATTTTCTATCTAGTTTGTAACATTAGCATAAACTGCATCCAACTATTTGTCAAAATGAACTTACTGAAGTTAAAATTCATTTTTGCCGATAATTAAATGGAATTTCGACACCTGCAAACTTTTCAAACGATCGATCGAGAAGGTAGCTTTCTCAAAGCGGCAGAGAAACTGCAATACGCACAGTCCACGATTACTTTGCACATTCAGCAACTCGAAGCAGAGCTGGGTGTAAAACTATTCGCTCGTCGCGGTAGGCGCACAGAATTGACAGTTGCGGGGAGAACATTGGCAGAACATGCAGATCTGCTGCTGCATCAGGCAGCTAACTTGCAACAAACGATGACCGATCTGGTGGCAGGTGAAGCCGGACATTTGCGGATCGGATCGATCGAGCCTGTGGCTAGCGTCCATTTGCCTGCGATTTTGGCACGGTTTTGTACCCAGCATCCCAAAGTGCGTCTGACGCTCGAAACTGGCGTGACTCGATCGATCTGCGCCCAGGTAGCAACTGGATCGCTCGATCTGGCAATTTGTTCGCCGCCTGCGGCCAATCTTGGCTTAAACTTTGAGTTGCTATTTCACGATCCAATTTCGTTGCTGATTCCAGCCAATAACCCACTCGCTAGCTACGACGAGCTTCCGGTATCCGCATTAGTTAAAGAGCGGCTGATTCTCACAGAAGAACACTGTCCCTACCGCCAGATCTTAGAGCAAGCCTTGCTAATTCATGGCATTAACCCCTTTTCTGGCATCGAAGTCATGAGCTTGAGCGCGCTCAAACAATTGGTAAGTCATGGCGTAGGAATTGGTGCCGTACCGACAGCCGCGATCGATCCACTGCCACCAAATACGCTCGTGCGGAGTATTTCGGGATTGGATCTCAATTTACCAGTTGGGATCGCGATCCACCCAACCGCAAGTTTTCCAGGTTCGGCTTTGCACTCACTAATTACAGATTTACAAGCCAAACTATCGAGTATTACTTAATATTGTCGATCGTCAATTCCGTCCACAAATCTGCAAATCGATCGACCGTCCAGCCGACTAAACCAGAGACTTGTCCGTCGCCAATTTCGACAATCCTAGTAACACCATCGCGGCGATCGATTGTATCGACAGAGAAAAATTTACTATCGATGCGGCGCGAACATTCGGTGACGATCGCGGGGATTTCCAGATCTGGCGATGCAGCAAAAACTCTACCATTGATGACGAAATAACGTCGTTCTGTTTCTGTAATAAAGTCTTCTACTTTTCTGACACAAATACCGCCCTCGATCGTGCCTCGGAATTTTTGCATTTCACCTACGAGGGAATTAATTGCTGAAGGTGAATTAATTATCGAGCCAGTCGAGGTTTTGAGAGATTTTACATAATCTTTAATAAAAAACTGACTCCAGCCTAGCTCTGTTAATTTAGCTTCTAGGCGATCGTCTACATCGAAAAAATAAGTTTCGGGAGTCAGGTCATGAAGTAATGGATACCAATTAGGTAAATAATGCGTTCTGAGATATTCATCGCGATCGATCCACATCTCTGCTCCAGCATTTTTGACAGCATTAACTAATAATGAATAATCGTCTGGTGCTAGCATCCAGCCCCGATAAATTAATTGCTCTCCTGGATTTGGTTCGGGATAAATTGTGGATGAATCTAAACTTAAGTTTTCTAAAGAAATTAACGAATTCGCACAGCCGCGATCGCCCAAAAGAGCAAATTGCTCGGCATATGCTGAATCTACTCGTTTGGGTTTAAAGTAATCGCTAGGAAAGATAAATCGCATAATCTGAATACACAAAAATTGGAGATTCAGTAATTAAATATAAATACAATGTAGGGTGGGCAGTGCCCACCATCTAGATCTCAGGCATTGTCTATCTGATAAATATTTGTGCCAATTTAGTTACACAAAAATTGGAGCTTCAGATCTGCGAAGACAGATTGGAACAACTTTATCAATCCTCGATCGACCCTACTAACACATCACTAAAAACCCAACCGTAGGCAGTTTGACCTTTGCTATTGCGGAACTTAATGTAGATAGCTCCGCCACAGACTGAATTATCAACGTATTTTAATGTCGTAATTACCTCGCCGTGTTTGAGCCGCCCCACCATGCGTCCTTTTAAATCTTTAGTTGCCCAAACTCTAATGTACCCTGTTTGTTTGTCCTGCAATTTAATTCGCTCTTGTCTGGATCCGTTATAGCTATAGCAACTAGCCTGAGCGGTACCAATGTTGACACTCATAGCTAATAAGGTCGCAACCAGTCCGACCGTCGCAATTCGTTTCATACAATATTTATCTCGATCGCTTTTAGTTATCAAACAGCATTCGATCGCCACTTTCCGATCGAATGCTCTAATTTTCTACACTAGTTTAAAAATAGTTAGTTAGATGGCTAGATTTATTGCATATTTTGCCGCTAATTGCCCAGCAATCAGTGCGTCGATCGCATTCAACGATCGATCGCGATAAGCTCCATAGCGTTCTTGCTTATTCTTAATTTTGGTCGGCAATTCTGGAAAAATGCCAAAATTTGGGGGCATCGGTTGAAAATGCTTGGGTTCGGCGGTGCTGATAAAGTCAAACAGCGAACCCATCATCGTCACATTCGGCATGACGATCGGTTCTAAGCCTAATGCTAAACGTGCGGCATTGGTTCCTGCCAACCAGCCGCCAGCGGCTGCTGCGGTGTAGCCTTCGGTACCGATAATTTGTCCGGCGGCGAGTAAGTCTCGGCGGCTGTGAAATTGGAGTGAAGAAGAGAGTAATTTGGGCGAGTTGATAAAGGTGTTGCGGTGCATCACTCCCAAGCGCACGAATTCGGCATTTTCTAGGCCGGGAATCATCGAGAAAATCCGTTTTTGTTCGCCCCATTTTAAGTTAGTCTGGAAGCCGACCATGTTCCACAGTTGTCCGGCTTTGTCTTCTTGCCGCAGTTGAATGACGGCATAGGGGCGGTGAATTTGGTTTTCAGGTGCCTTGAAATCGCCTCGGCGACTGTCGAATAAGCCGACGGGTTTAAGGGGGCCATACCGCATGGTTTCTTCGCCGCGTTGGGCTAATTCTTCGATCGGCAAGCAGGCTTCAAAAAACTTGGCAGTCTCGCGATCGAAATCTTTCAATTCGGCTTGCTCGGCGTTACACAGCTCTTGCCGGAAGTGGAGATATTGCTCCTTATTCATCGGACAGTTGAGGTATGCAGCTTCGCCTTTATCGTAGCGGGAGGCAAAGAAAGCAATATTTTTATCGATCGAATCGCCGACGATAATCGGACTGGCAGCATCAAAAAAGTTGAGATAATCCATCCCCGCAAATCGCTGGATATCCTCGGCTAAAGCCGGACTAGTCAATGGCCCTGTGGCTAATACGACAATGCCATCGCGGGGAATTTCGGCCACATTATCGCGCCGAAATTCTACCAGGGGATGATTTGCTAAGGTTTGGGTCAAATCGTGGCTGAATTGGCCGCGATCGACGGCTAAGGCTCCCCCCGCCGGAACCGAGTGGTGGTCGGCCTTCTGGATGATAATCGAACCCAATCGGCGCAATTCTTCGTGCAACAATCCGGCGGCTCGATCGGTCGCTTGGGCACCAAAGGAGTTACTACAGACCAATTCAGCTAATTCTTCGCTATGATGCGCGGGACTCAACGTGTGGGGACGCATCTCATATAGGGTCACAGGTACGCCAGCCTGGGCGATCTGCCAAGCTGCTTCGGTACCTGCTAAACCACCGCCAATCACCCGAACGCGCATATCGATTAGATGTTAATGTCTGCCGTTCTATTATACGCCGCGTCGCTCGATCGAGTAATTGAGGGCGTTGCTGGATTCAAGTATGAAAAGCTAGAGATGGAAGCGGGGAGTGGGGAGCGGGGGAAAGAAATACAAAAATAGAAAATCATACCTTTGTCTTGTCTTGACGCGCTGCTTGGTGCGCTATACCGTCGGGAAACAAAGGCGTGCGCGCATCCGCAAACCCTCTCCTTCGGAGACGCTGCGCGAACGGCAAAGCCGTAGACGTTGGCGATAGCCTGCCGTAAGCATACGAAGCGAGGCGTGTCGGAGACGGAGCGCGAGCCGCAAATCCGCAACGCCTAATTTAGATCGTCTTTAATTAACTCTCGATCGAAGGTTGAAAATTAGGCTCGTCAAAATAGTAAGCTCCATCTGCTGCTAACATTCGATTGAATAGTTCGATCGGGCTAGTGGCGATGAGCGTAGAACTTGCAAATCTCTTCTCTTTATTACCCAGGAAAAACCAACATTTTTGAGAACGGAAATTAAAATTATAGGCGATCGATCGACCGTCGCTAAGATCGATAAAAGGAGTTACCCCACAAGCACAAAAACGCGGACTTTCATCATAATCCCAATATTCTTCCCATAACCGAGCGGGGAGAATCTGCCAAGAACGATCGCGATCTCGATATATTGTCGCCCCATCGAATCGCTCTAACATTTGGACTAGTTCGCGGGGAATCGAATTCGATCGACATCTCGATCTATCCCACGGGGGTTGAGTCAGATGTTCTTGTTGAATGCGTTCTAATAATTGACTGAATCCGTCGGTTCGATCGCGCACTCCCCAACCAATTTCTGGCTGCAATATTCTTTGCAAATCTTGATGTACGCCAATGAATCCTGCAATTAATTCTAAGTCTAAAGTCGTACTACGATCGGCAGATCGATCGACGAGTTTAAACCCAACTTGAGATATTCCCATCGGTAAAGCTGTCAGTGCAATTCCATCAGCGGGTACTCCAAACAATGCGATTATATCTTCTTCATTATCTCGCGTGGGTAATTTACATCGATCGAGAGCGAGTACGTGATTGCGAACGGTGGGAGCTTTGGTTATTCCATCTCGGAGATATGGAAATAGATCTGTCAACCAGCCAGTCATATAATCGACAGCATAAACTGCTTGCGGTTTGTAGATACATTGCCAAAAATCTCGATCGGGTTTACCCGCCGCAGTATTAATAAATTCCTGACAAATTGGCAACAATCGCGCCGTCCACCAGCCCAAATTATATCGAGATAAACTCGCTACGCGATCGTAAATACTCTGCCAATCTGCTACCGTACCCAGCAGCGAAATCTCTGGAATCCCGCACACGCACAACACCACATAATCGAAATATTGCTGAAAGGCATCCATCATTACCACATGACTGGCAATGTGCGTAATTGACGTAGTGGTACTAAAATTGCACTCCATCAATCGATAAACATCGGCACCCACTCGTTCGCGTAATAGCAATGTCCACTGTTCGATAATTTCCGCCCATTGTGTCGGCAAAGTAGGTAAAATATCGATTTCTGCTACTAACTTATCTTTACCCTGATGGCTGACAAAATTAGCGCGCAATTCTTCGGCATTATTGTTGATATGTTGCGCCACTCCTTGAGCGATCGTCAACCAAATAATATCCGGTGTCAGTACTAACGGACGATGCTCGCTAAAGGCGGCATGTACTGCCAATGCTAAAGGATGAATCTCGCGATCGGCGATCGTCTCAAATGTCTCATCATGACTGAATGCTAGCAAGGTTGTCGTCAGAACTTGCTCGAATTGAGAGCGGGCAAATACCGTCGGCAATCGATCGGCCGCAGGTTTGACATCATCGACTGCAAATCGAATTTTACCCGTGTTACGTTCTAAAATTGGCGCGATCGGGGACATTTTTTACAACCTCATACCATTTCGGATTACCGATGCGCTCTCGATCTGGAAAAAATTCGCTAATTTTGTGGCACCTTCGTGCGTACCACTATTTATTAAAATTTCTTACAGGAATAACATAAATATCGACAGCATTTTCTGTCAGAATATTAATAAGCTGCGAATCGTCAGGTGATAATTTTACGATAGTTTTTTTTCCATCCTTTGCTTCTACTAATGCTTGAGTGCGATCGGCACTAATCCCAGCTTTCTCGATTTGTTTTTGTTTTACCTTAGCGATAAACTCAGGATAGGCTAATGTATTTGTTACTGAGTCAGATTTTTGAAAAAATGTAGTGTCACAAGCAGATGCGATCGTCACGATCGTCACGATTACGATCCAGTGCAGATAAGATCTAACGTTTATCCTTCGGTGCGAGCTATGCAAATTTTTGTCTGAATGCATGTTGTTAAGTTAGTGCCAAGTAGACTCCGATTGTAGTATTTTAACTCGATCGAATGGATGTCGAACATCTCTTGTGCCACTGTCCTGACAAGTGAAATTGGCACATGCTAATCCTGTGAGATTCGCTCGTTACAGGATCGGCAGTACCTAATTTTTCCAGACACTAAACTTTAGGCAAAATCGAGGAGCTGCCCTGTATATTTAGGAAATACCTGCGGTAACTTACTCTCATCTATCGCCAATCTCCGAGTTATCACCGTGCTCAACACATCGCGAAAATCTGTCGTCACGGCAAGATCTCGCCCTTGATATC
>NZ_PVWO01000221.1 GCF_003003845.1 Chamaesiphon polymorphus CCALA 037
GCGAGATTTTGGTAACGTTGGACGCTTTCAGACTGAATGAATGCCAATAACCGCTTGCGTTGTCCGATCGTGTTCGACGAGCCTCGGCGCGAAGCACGTTGGCGTAGCCTCTCCGATCGGGAGAATCGCGGTTGTTGGTTTTGGGACGTTCCTAGTCTTTGACGCGACGAATACCGAGGCTGTCGGCGAGATTTTGGTAACGTTGGACGCTTTCAGACTGAATGAATGCCAATAACCGCTTGCGTTGTCCGATCATTTTCAACAAGCCTCGGCGCGAAGCGTGGTCGCTTTTGTTGGTTTTGAGGTGTTCGCTGAGGCGATTGATTCTTTCAGTCAGCATGGCGACTTGCAGATCGGAAGAACCTGTATCGGTTGCGTGCAACTGATACTTTGCCACGATCTCTTGCTTGCGTTCTTGAGTTAGGGTCATGAATACTGAAAATTATAGTTAAATTTTGCAACTTACTATTTTAACATTTATAGTTAGATTTGACTATAGCTAAATTTTAGTCATGAGCGAAACTAACTCGAATCCCCCAGCTTTACATACCCTCAATCCACTCGGTCGATTCTCCGATCGAGCCGCAGATTATGTTAAATATCGACCGAGCTATCCCGCCGCCGCGATCGATACAATCCTTGATGGCTTGGGAACGGAACCAATCGCCGCAGATATTGGTGCGGGCACGGGCATTTCAGCGAGGCTGCTAGCAGAGCGTAATGTCAGGGTATGGGCGATCGAGCCAAATGCAACCATGCGATCGGCAGCCACACCTCATCCATTGGTAGAATTTCGCGATGGTACCGCCGAAGCAACGAGGCTAGAAGCTGCTTCAGTCGATTTGGTGACTTGTTTTCAGGCGTATCACTGGTTCGATCCAGAACCCACTTTACGAGAGTTTCAACGCATACTCAAATCAACAACCGCAACTGGAAATCCTGGTAGGCTGGCCTTGGTGTGGAATAATCGGGATAAAGAAGATGCGTTTACCACTGAATATAGCGAGTTAACGCTCGCAGCATCGACAAATCGCGCGATCTACGATCGATTGGATTGTGCTCGATCGCTGCTGGTAAGTCCGCATTTTACTAATATTCGAGAGTATACTTTTGCCAATTGCCAAGCATTAGATTTAGCTGGACTAATGGGGCGAGTGCGGAGTAATTCTTATACCCCCAGCGCGAGAGATGCACTCCAGCAACTAATGTCAGATCTAGAGCAGTTACACGATCGCTGGCAAGACGATCGCGGCTTTGTATATCTCAATTATGTTACTAGTGTCCACTTAGCCGAACCAGTCAATATGTAGACAGCTCGAACGAGCGGCGTTGCCGATTTGAGGTAGGAATTGCCCCTACCTCAGATTTCAGCGATCTCTTTTAAAAGATCGTCACTGAATTGAGTAACACCAAACGATTCACTATCCACTATCCACTATCCACTACCCAAAGTATGGGTTCCCGATCCGAGGAGACTCCCCACACCTTCCATCCCCGATTAAAATGGGGAATAGTAGGTCAAACTAAAAGAAAATATGTCAACATTGGCGGCGATCGGCGTTTTAGCAGTATTAATTTTTATTCACGAGCTGGGGCACTTTTTAGCCGCCAGATTACAGGGGATTTATGCCAATAAATTCTCGATCGGGTTTGGGCCGATATTATTAAAATATCAAGGTAAGGAAACTGAATACGCGCTACGCGCATTGCCGCTCGGTGGTTTTGTCGGTTTTCCCGATGACGATCCCGACAGCGATATTCCAGCCAACGATCCTAATTTACTTCGCAATCGTCCGCTACTCGATCGCGCGATCGTCATTAGTGCGGGCGTGATTGCCAACTTAATTTTTGCTTATTTCTTGATGGTCGTCCAGGTCAGCGTCACAGGATTTCAACAGATTAATTATCATCCCGGCGTAGTGGTATCGGGGATTGCTAGCGATCTGAGTACGGCAGCAGGCAAAGCCGGACTGCAAGCCAAAGATATTATTGTGGCAGTAGATAAAGAACGACTGGGAGATGGTAAACCTGCGATCGTCAAACTGATGAGCGAAATCCAGAACCATGCGCAGCAACCATTAACCTTTGAGGTTCAACGCGGCGATCGCACTTTAGAGCTGACAGTCACCCCCGATGCTAATGATGGTGGCAAGGGTCAAATCGGGGTGAAACTCGCACCCAATGCGGATATTATCATCGATCGATCTGTAAGTCCGATCGATGCATTGGTTAAAGGCGCGAGCGAATTCGAGCGAGTTGTGGTGCTAACCGTCCAAGGGTTATCCCAATTGGTGACTAATTTTGGCGATACCGCCAGTCAAATTGCAGGGCCGATCAAAATTGTCGAAATCGGCTCGAATATCGCTTCGACAAATATTGCTGGATTGCTGCAATTTGGCGCGCTGATCAGCATCAATTTGGCCGTAATGAATATTTTGCCATTACCTGCTTTAGATGGCGGTCAGTTGGCATTTTTGTTGTTTGAAGGCGTCCTCGGCAAACCCTTACCGATGAAATTGCAAGAAACCGTAATGCAGACAGGTCTATTTTTATTGTTAGGCTTGGGTGTATTTCTAGTGATTCGGGATACGGCTAATCTTTCTGGCGTGCAGCAATTTTTTAAATAGCGGCGCGTGGGTATTATGATTGTGGTGAGAATTTAGATAGCATCACCACAATCGCCAGCAGGCAATGTCAGATCATGATGAAAAATAATGCCGATCCGGTCGGTACCTTGAGTATCGGGAATGTTGTTACTACGGGCACTACTCTATACAAGTCCAACTTTAAACGTTATTTACAGGTATCACTGCGAGCGACTGCTTGGGTAGTGGCAATCGTGGCAGCCTCGGTCGGGTTTTTGTTTGTCGGTGTCGCGCTGTATGGTATTACCAAATCATGGCTGTTGTCCATTCCGGTGATTTTAGGGTGGGTGGCTGTCACCTTTTATTTTTTAGCTAAGTATTCTACCGATCGAGCCGTAATTTGTCGGTTAGCCTATCAGGAGCTAGCCGATGCACCTGAAACGGTTCAGGATGCCACTAGACAATTATTACCGCGTATGTGGGGTTTCTTGCGGCTTTCTTGGTTGGTGAGCTTGTATCTATTTCTAGTCGCGCTGATTAGCTATATCGGTTTGGCGATCGTAATCTCGATCTTGATTGCCATACTGACGTATGGGTTGAATTTAGGTACTGGCAATATCGCTGTATCTTTTGCTATTGGTTTGCTAGTGGTCGTGTTAATCTTGCTCTGGTTTGCATTATTAATTCGTTACTACGCCTACTGGTTTGTCGCCGAATTACCACTAGCGATCGAGTCTACAACATCGGCTAACTTCAGCATCAGTCGGAGTCGTCAGTTGAGCGCGATTGCGGCTAACAAAGTCGCTGCGATTATCGCCGTGGCTTTTTTAGTGACGGCACCGATTAACTTACTGGGGAATGTCCCTAGTTTTATCGGTCAAATTATGACTACTAGTCAGAGTGGCCCGTTTGCCAATCCATCGACTCAAGCGATCGCTTCGCTACTAATGCTTGGCGGTTTTTTCCTCGGTCTGCTAGCCGAACTAATCGTCATGCCGTTCTGGCAAGTAATCAAAGCGATCGTTTATTACGATCTCCGCAATCGTCGCGAAGGTAGCGACTTGAATATTTAGGCAATGTTCGGAAATCGATAATTATCTTTATCTGAATGACAAAGGGTTGCAAGAATAAACGAACGGGGTCGATCTCCCCCCAAACGGGGAAACTTTGCACCTAGTTTTCTTGGTAATAAATACGAAATTAGATGAAATTCTTAAACCGAGTTAAATCCCAAACCCCAGAAAGTGTCGAACTAGAATTTATCTTGGCGGGGATTGGGAATCGGACATTAGCATTAATAATCGACTATCTAATTTGGAGTTTTACACTCTTTTTATTATTGATGGTCTGGGCATTTTTGTATGCGCAAGTTCCTTGGCTGCAATCAAATTCGGCTCGCTTATGGCTCTCGGCGATTCAACTATTAATGGTCTTTGCAGTATATATCGGTTATTTTGTCCTGTTTGAGACTCTCTGGCGCGGTCAAACTCCCGGCAAGCGGCATGTCAAAATTCGGGTAATTCGAGACGATGGTCGCAATGTTGGCATTCAACAATCGATCTTGCGAGCATTATTGCGTCCGATCGATGACTTATTTTGCTTGGGGATATTATTTATTATTTTTACACCCCAAGAAAAACGTCTCGGCGATTGGGTTGCTGGTACGATCTTAATTCAAGAAGGACAAACAGTCGCCAACCAAAAGATCGGTCTCTCGCCTGCTGCAACAGACTTAGCCAGTCAGCTAATTGAAACTGGACATCTTGCAGCACTGACACCCGATGACTTTGCGACGATGCGGAAATATCTATATCGATATCCCGCTCTAGATCCAGCGGCAAAAATTCAAGTTAGCGATCGGTTAGCGCGACAAATATTAGCGAAAATAGAGTTAGCAGATCGACCGCCATCACTCGATGCTCATCTAACGATCGAAGCAGTCTTTCTTGCCTATCAGCAACAGTTTCGCGGTTAACCAATCGTCTCGCTAATTTTAGCGGAGGTCAAGCAAATGTCGGCACTCGAATCCAATTTCACTCCCGAAATCTATCAAGGACAGTTTGGCACATTTACAATTACCGATCGCGATCGTCAAGGCGTCATCGTTTATCGGAGTGCTTTGATGGTAGCTGCGGTAAGTTTTGCCATTGCAACCTTGCTAGTATTATTACCAGTCAGTGGCAGCGAACGCCCCTCGCCAAATGCAATCGGTTTAGTAACTTGGTTGTATATTACGTTCTCGGTTGCGATGGGTGTCGCCTTAAGTACGATTCATATTTATATGGTTGTTTTGCATCGGGCATTACAAGTATTTTGGGCGATCGGTTGTGTCAGCGCGATCGGTTTTTCTTTATATTATCGCGAACCGATCGGCTCGATCGTCTACGAACATCCTTTAACAATTTTAGGTATCGGTTTTACCTTCGCCGCACTGACGGGTATCTTCTTTAAAGAAGCATTTTGTTTCAATCGATTTGAAACAAAAATTCTCACATTTCTCGTGCCGATCTTGCTATTAGGCCATCTCACCAACCTACTTACTGCAAATATTGAAGCTGTTTTACTTGCTGTTTGGTCTGGTTTATTTTTTATATTCGCCAGCCGTAAAGCATTTCAATCGATTCCCGACGATATTGGCGACAAATCAGTATTCGATTATCTAGAAAAACAGAAATAGCTCTTAGATTATGCCTGGATTTTAGATGATGGACAACAATTTTTAAAATAGGTTATGTCTGAAATATAGATGGTGGGCAGTGCCCACCCTACGTATTCTTTATTAGTTATCAATTATCAATTATGTACAGTTCCCTCATTTCCCCACAACAAGATTGGACGAGTCAAATCGATCGAGTCAAACAAAGATTCGATCGAGAATACAAACAAGAAGCTTTCGAGCTGCCAGCAGAAGTAGAAGCAATGCCCATTTTTAGAGAATGGATCGGTCACAATCTGGCGGCAAAAACTACTTCACCATTTTGGGAACTAGCAGCATTTCAAAAAAATCATCGCTGTTTAGATATTGGCTGTGGTGTCAGTTTTTTAATCTATAATTGGCGCGAGTGGGAAACATACTTCTACGGACAAGAAGTGAGTACCGTCGCGCGGAGCGCGCTCAATTCGCGCGGTTCGCAATTAAATTCTAAATTGTTTAAAGGAGTTCAAGCTGGAGCCGCCCATCAATTACAGTATGAAAACGATACATTCGATCGAGCGATCGCGACTGGATTTAGTTGCTATTATCCGCTGGAATACTGGAAACTGGTGCTCCAAGAAGTCAAACGAGTCTTGAAACCAAATGGCATCTTTGTTTTTGATGCGATCGATCCCACTACAGAAATTGCCGAAAACTGGGCGATTTTAGAGACATATTTGGGTGCTGAAGTCTTCTTATCACCGCTGGCAGAATTCAACGATTTAGTTAAAGAAGTCGGCGGTAAAGTTACGGCAACAAAATCAGGACAGCTATTCCAGATGTATCGCATCAGCTTTTAGTTTTAATTAAACTAAAACTGTACTTTCACGTACAACCATTTCGCGATTAATTGCGGGCAATTTTTAATAAACCATCGCCATGCAAATATTTTAGCGACAGGCTTCGATCGCTTGGCGATGAATTTGGCGATCGAATTGAGCGGTCGCAATCGCACTTTCTTATTAATTAAATTGACATAGCCGATATCGTATAAACAATCGATAATCAATTTAATCGTCGCTTCTTCTCTAGCCATCAAACTCGTCAGTAAGATTAAGATCTCCTGGACGCGTTCGGCTTCCACCCGATCGCGAGCAGATGTGGGCGACACTGTAGTAATCGGCTGGCTGGGTACTGAAATAATTTTGTTCACGATAGGATCTCGATTCTCAAAT
This sequence comes from Chamaesiphon polymorphus CCALA 037, assembly GCF_003003845.1. Classification (GTDB taxonomy): domain Bacteria; phylum Cyanobacteriota; class Cyanobacteriia; order Cyanobacteriales; family Chamaesiphonaceae; genus Chamaesiphon; species Chamaesiphon polymorphus. The sequence continues at coordinate 6,456 of NZ_PVWO01000221.1, forward strand.
AGGCGGAAGCAGTAAAATTGGCCGAGTCGGTCGTTCGATCTAGAATAGCTTTTGCAGCAGCAAGCTACAGTCCTGTATAAACTATAAAGTGTAGCTCTCCCAAATTGTTAGACTTAGAAAGTAAAAAAATCCTTTTTCTAGTAATCGGGATAGAAGAGATGGGCAAAATAAAGATTGGCTGGGGCAATCTCCTGGCTCCATCGCTCTAGCAGTAACTAACGATCGATGACGAACGCGATCCAAACTAAAGAAAGCCAACTCATTATCCCAGCTCCATCACTCTAGTAGTAACTAACGATAGATGACAAACACGATCCAAACCAAATCTTCCAACAATTTACTCCACTATTTTAGTCGAGGCATTAAACTATTTAGCGATCGAGCGATGGCAGCATTGTTATTGCTGTTATTTTCACCGATACTACTTGTAGTGGCGATCGTCGTCCGCCTCCGCATGGGCAGTCCGGTTGTCTTCACGCAAGCCCGCCCCGGCAAAGATGGCGAGATTTTTACCGTATTTAAGTTTCGCACGATGACCGACGATTGTGATGCCGAGGGTAATTTACTATCAGATGAGGAAAGATTGATTCCGCTGGGCCAATTGTTGCGCAAAGCTAGTCTCGACGAACTCCCACAACTGTGGAATGTGCTCCGAGGCGACATGAGTTTTGTCGGCCCCCGCCCACTATTGGTAAGATATCTCGAACGGTATAGCCCCGAACAAGCACGACGTCATGAAGTTCGTCCGGGGATTACCGGATGGGCGCAGGTAAATGGCCGTAATGCCCTCACTTGGGACGAAAAATTTAAGCTGGATCTGTGGTATGTGGATAACTGGAGTCTGTGGTTGGATTTCAAGATCTTGCTAATGACTGTAGAGAAGGTAATCAAACGTGAAGGCATCAGTCAGAGCGCGGACATTGTAGCAATGCCAGAGTTTATGGGTAACGATAAGTAGCTTCAATTTTAATTGCTAGGCGGCTCGCTCCCATTCGTGAGTGAGGGTAATGTCTTGAGTAAAACACATGCGGAGGTTCCCTCCGCGTGATTTCACTCGCTTCATAAATTGCCCTCACTCATGAAACTTAACCCAATTATCAATTATCAATTATCAATTCTTGAATCCAACCGTCTAAACTCTTGCGTTAGTACATCATCTTCGGTCGTGTAGATAATATCTCGATCGGTAATTTTATGTTGTTTGGCAAACTGTTTGGCATAGTCTAGCTTCTCTTGAATCTGCTCCCCTTGCTGCAATAAATTCACTTGTTGATGGCGTAAATTATTGCGCTTGCGGACTTGCCGATCTAGATGTTTGACCCACAAATAGCGAAAAGAAGGAATGACAACTAGCCCGATACCATAAACGGCAAGGATCGTCATTGCCAAGCTAATAAAACTACTGCTTATCCCTCTAAGCATCAGACCTAAAATGATAATTCCGACCAAGTTGAGCGCGAATAATCCGATCGTCCAACCAGTTTGCTCGCGAGTAGCTTTAGTAAATTTCCACTTACGTTCGCGCAGCGATTGCGGAACGCGATTGTTTAGTCCCGGCTCGTCTTTGAGTGTAGTTTGCAGGTCGGGGAAATGATAGACTAGTTGTCCGGTCGGACTAACTTCTGGAATACCATTAAACTTCGTCAATACTGGCAACATATAATCTTCATTACCCGCATTCTCTGGCAAAAAGGCGCGGCGATCGAATCCCGCCCCGACGTTATCTAAATAAGGTAAAATTTGTTCGCCGATCGCGACACCCTGTTGGCGATGGATCAGATTGGCAATATAACGCCAGCGTCGCTGCTCTAAATCGGCGTTGGGGTTGCCATCTCCAAATAATACCGAAAATACTGCTTCCAAAAAATTAAGCGGTTTGCGCTGCGTTTTCGCTCGGATTGGTGCCAAACTGGATGTATCTCGATCGATCGAACTATTCGGATCGCTATAATTACGAGAACTACTACCGCCCCAATCAAAAATAGCTAATACACAATTACCCTCGCCACAGTCAGCACCACTATCGTTACTAAAGAGAGCGGCTAGCGTAATTGCCAAGATCGTCAGATAAACGGCACTAATCGACGTAATTAATAAAATGCCAAACGAGATTTTAACTAGATAAAATCCTACCGTCAACAGTCGATCGAGCCAAGCTTTAATTTGGAGTTTTACAGACTTGCGGAGCAAGATTTGTCGAAAGTTGGGCGCGAAGACATAAATAACTTCTCCACTATCGGTGACTTGCAGATGTCCCCCAGTACGATTGGCTAAAGCTAGCAATCCCGAACGCGCCTGTTCGAGATGAATGCCCGTCTGAGTAGCAACATCCCCACTAGTCACTCGATAACCGAGCTGTTCCACCGCCGTCATAAGTTGAGGATTGGCATTCATAGATCTCTGTACGATTCTGAGACTTTTAGGGCTGGAGTTGTTAGTTGATGCTAATAATCTGCAATTTTGCCATGGCTTCAGATTAAATACCTCTACTGAAATTCTAGCCAAGTTTCCGCAGGGTTGACACGAGTCTTAACCTTTACCGTTTCTACCTACGTTTCTACCT